>JBKOZB010000274.1:0-4952 GCA_046744225.1 Planctomycetota bacterium
AGTGATGCTCGGGTCCAGATGCTGGATCATGGCGACGACCTGCTGCGTCTCCGCCGCAGAGAGCCCCGCCGTGGGTTCATCCAACAACAACACCCTCGGCAGATGGGCCACCGCTAGCAGGATCTCAAGCTGCCGTTGCTCCCCGTAGGAGAGCTGGCGCACCAGGGCGTGCCGTTTCTCCCACAGGTTCCACTGCTCCAGCAGGCTCTGGGCCTTGCTCAAGATGTGCCGGTAGCTGGTGAGGGGGTGATACAGGACAAACCTGACCGAGTCGAGGGCCTGCACGGCCAGCAGCATGTTGTCCATCACGGTCAAATTGGGGAACAGGGTGGTGATCTGGAACGTACGGGCCAGCCCAAGCGCCGCCCGTCGGAAGGGGGGGAGTTTCGTGACCTCGCGGTCGAAGAGGAAGATCCGCCCCGAGCTGGGGGACAGTTGACCGCCGATCAAGTTAAAGAGCGTCGTCTTTCCCGCGCCGTTGGGCCCAATGATCGCCCTCCGCTCTCCGGGCTGGATCTCAAGGGACAGGTCGTGCACGGCCTGCACCCCCCCGAAGTTCTTCGACAGCCTCTCGATAACCAGTGGCGTCACGGCTTTGCCCCCCGGTAGAGCCAACTCGGGAGCCTCGCCTGGATCGCTCCCACAATACCGTGCGGCGCGAACAGCACGACCAGCAGATAAATCAGGCCCAAGACCAAGAGCCACCGCTCCGTATAGGCACTGACGATGTTGCGCAGGAACACCACCACTCCGGCACCGAGGGCCGGCCCGAACAGGGTTCCCGCGCCCCCCACAATCACCATCAACAGCCCCTCGGCCGATACTACCAGACTCAACTCCGCGGGGCTGACGAAGCCATCATAGTAGACGAAGAGGATCCCCGCGATGCCGGCCACGCATCCGGCGATGACGAAGGCCAGGTATCTGTACAGCCAGACATGATACCCCAGGCAATCCATGCGGACCTCGCTCTCGCGAATGCCGCGCAGGGCGTAGCCGAACGGGGAGTGCACGATCCGATACAGCGCCGCCACGACGACCACAAAGATGATGAGCACCGCGGTGAAAAAGTTGGCGGGGTCTTGGAGGGACCAGGGCAAGAGCCCTTCCAGGTCCGGACGGGCGATGCCGGGAAGCCCGTCGTCTCCTCCCGTCATCGTCCGCCAGCCGTAGGCGATGCCCCAGAGCACCTGCGCCAGGGCCAGGGTGATCATCATGAAATAGACGCCGGACGTCCGCAGGGCCAAGAGACCGAAGATCGCTGCGATGATCAGGCTCGCGAACACCCCCGCTGTCGCACTCACCCAGCCGCTCTGGGCCAGCCGGAGCGAGAGGATCGCCATCGTGTAAGCCGCCGCCCCAAAGTACGCCGCATGTCCTAAGGAGGGGAGCCCCGTGTAGCCGAGCAGGAGGTTCAGGCTCATGGCAAAGAGCCCCAAAATCAGGGCCTCCGTCAGCAGGCCGGTGTAATAAGTAGGCACCATCCTGGCGACGACAGCCAGGAAGACCAGGCCGAAGGCCAGCCCGATCCCCGGCAAGAGGCGTCGGCTGCTCATCGTCATGTCCTCCCGAACAAGCCGCGCGGCCTCAGCGCCAGGATGAGGGCCATGGGGGCAAAGATGGTGAACATGGCAAGTTCTGGGACCAGGGCCCTCCCAAAGGTATCGATGAGGCCCACGACCAAGCTGCCCACAAAGGCCCCTCGCATACTCCCGAGGCCCCCGATGATCACGACCACGAGGGCCAGCAGCAGAACCTCGAAGTCGGCCCCTGGATAGGCCCCCACGAACGGCCCCCCGATGACACCGCTCAAGGCGGCGAGGAAAGCCCCCAGCGCGAAGACCGCGGTGAAGAGCCCGGGCGTGTTAATCCCCAGCCCTCGGACCATCTCCTCATCGTCCACCCCGGCCCGAATCATGCTCCCCAGCTTGGTCCGTTCCAGCACGAGCCAGAACAGCAGCGCGATGACCACTCCGGTGGCGATGACAAAGAGCCGATAGGCGGGGAAGACGATGGTCCCTATCACCAGCGAAGTCGCCAGGAACGTGGGTTTCGGCAGCACGTAGGAGTACCCTCCCCACTGCCAAAGGGTCATGTCGGCGAAGATGAAGAGCAAGCCAAAGGTGAGGAGCACCTGGGCCAGCTCCACTTGCTGGAAGCGGCGCAACAAAAAGCGGTGCATGAGGAGACCCACCACCGCGATCGAGAGAGGGGCCACGACCAGGGCCACCAGGAAGCTGCCAGTGCGCTCGATGACCGTCAACCCGATATAGGCGCCCAACAGATAGAAGGAGCCATGGGTCAGGTTGACGATCCGCATGAGGCCGAAGACTAGCGAGAGACCCGCCGCCAACAGAAACAGTAACATCCCGAAGGAGATCCCGTTAAGGGTCTGCACAATCCAGAATTCCATGGTTTCTCCTCCCTCTCCCAGGGGGAGAGGGCATAGCCGGGGCTACTTGCCAAAGGTCCCCTTGAGCGCGATCAGCCTGGGTTTCTTCAGATACTCTTCGGGGGCGATCCCCAGGAACTGGTCCACCTCCGGAATGGCCTCGACGACGACCGGCACGATCTGGTCCCCCACCTGTTCGATCCTGGTGATGATCACACCCGTAATCACGTTTTGATAATGGTCGAACCGAATATGCCCGCGGGGCGCCTCCAGGTCCATCTGGCGGAGCGCCCCCAGAAACTTGGGCTTCTCCTCAATGTTCCCCCCGGTGGCTTTGAGGGCTTGGTGGATGGCGGCTAGCGCCACATACGTGGACTCCGCCGAGATGCCCGGGTCTCGTCCGTACTTCGCACGAAACGCTTGCACGAATTTCTGGTTTGTGGGGGTATCGATGGTGTAGACATACGGTTGCGACACGTACATCCCCAGCGCCGATGGGCCCGAGGACGGCAACAGTGGTAAGTCGGTGATCCCGGGCGCCGTATCCACCACTTGGATTTTGCCCTTCAATCCAAATTCCTCGTATTGCTTAATAAACCGGATGCCATCGGCGCCCGGAACCAGCGTGGCCACCACGTCCACATCGCGTCGGATCCTGGCAATATAAGGCCCAAAGTCCGTGGTGCCAATCGGCGGGTAGAGCTCTTGCACCACTTTTCCACCGGCTTCCTCAAAGGCGCGGGCGAAGGCCATCACCAGCTCAATAGTGCCCACGGTGTCGCCAGCGATGACCGTGGCGGTACGGGCCTTCAACTTGTCGTAGGCAAATTTCGCCAAAGGGGTTGGCACCTGACTGGCGGCGAATGTGGTACGAAACACGTAAGGGCTCGGCTTCTCCATCATGAGGGGCTCGGCGACCGCGGCGCCGGAGATGATAAAAGGCACCTTCTGCGCGTGGATGTAATTCTTCATGGCGAGGGCAGCCGCACTGAGGATCACCCCGACCACGACGTGCACGCGATCTCGCTCCACCAGCTTTTTCGTCTTGGTCAATGCTACAGCCGCTTTGAACTCATAATCCTCCACGATCAGTTCGACCGGGCGCCCGACCATCTCCCCGTTGACCTCATCCACGTAGAGCCGGGCGCCATCCACAATGTCCCTCGCAGCAGGCGCCAGAGGCCCGGTCAAAGGGGCCAACACCCCGACCTTGATAGGTGTCTTGGCGTCAGGAGCCGGTGCGGCGGTTGCCCTGCTCCTGCCTAAGGCAATGGCTACGAGGAGGATGAAAACACAGACGGCCAATGTCAGAGGGGGCCTACGCTTGTGCATGGCGCCTCCTTTCTACGTGATAAGCCTATCGATCCAGCACAGAGGCGTGTGTTGCGGTCGCGATGGCATCGCATGCCAGCTCCGCCAAAACGGCTGATCGCTGAAGGCACGGCATGAGAGTGGACTAGGGAGATGCCCCTCCTCCGGGGGAGGAGCTTACCTGCGGGTTAGGAGTTGCGGCCTCCCCAAAAAACGGGTGTGAGTTCGGCGGCATGTCGTCGCGAGAGGCGGGGAGGATAAAAAAGCAGGCGCGTTCTTCATAGGCAAGCCCCTGGTCAATGAGCCGAGACGTGCGGAGCCGCTACCTCGGGTAAGCGGGCGTATTGTAGTGGGGCCTGGATGGCGTGTCAACCGCGATTTCGCTGGATATTTCGGGACTCTCGTCGCTTTTTCCTAGGCCCGAGTGCCTTTGCCATCGAAGGTCTCAGGTGAGAGGAAGGGATTTAGGTCCGAGCTCCTGTCAGCCCGCGCTCCATCCTAGATCGCCGGCCCCTCCTGCAGCGTCACCGACACACGCTTGCCCTGATCCGACGCCGCCTGGACAGCCTCCACCAGTGTATGCCGCCTGAGCGCCGTGGCGAAGTCGGGTTCCACCCGCCGACCGGTGCGAATGGCCTCGGCAAAGCCCTGATACATCTGCGCCACGTTGAAGGGTTCGCCCGGGAGCACGCCGGCAGGGACCGCGGACAGGCGCTCTGGAATCGGCAACTCCTGGAGCGCACGGTCAGTCCCCCTGGCCCCCGCTAAGCGGATGGGGTCTATCTGCGCGCTCATCCCGGTAGACGCGACCAGGGTGCCTTCTCGCCCGTAAATCTCCAGCTTCATCCCGCTGCCATGCCAGGGCACACTGGCCACATGCACCGACGCCAGCGCACCGCTGGCAAGCCTCCCGCTGACCAGGATGGTGTCGGGGGCGGTGACATCCACCATGCGATCGGTATCGGTCTCGTGCCATTGTGGTACCTGCGTGCTCACCACCGCCGACACTTCGATGAACTCGCCCACGCACATGCACATGCAGTCGACGGCATGGCCGAAGGGGATGGTGAGGGTGGTGGCGCCCAGGGCACGGTCCCGCTGCCACGTCCGGCCAGACGTGCGGCTGAGGACGCCGGGGCGGATCTGGGTCAGGTGACAGGAGAGCACCTCACCCACATAGCCCTCTGCGATGAGTTCCTTGAGTCGAAGAAAAGCCGGCGCGAAGCGGCCCTGGAGGCCCACCATCGTG
>JBKOZB010000175.1:0-4618 GCA_046744225.1 Planctomycetota bacterium
ACAAGCGAAGAGCCGCTGCCTAGCTTTCCGGATAGCCTCTAAGCGGATCGGGACACGGGCATGGCGGATGAACGCCGACAGCAGTTCGGGGCTCTCATGCAATCGCACGAACTCCCGGATCATCTCGGACCGCAACTCGGCCGTGTCCTCGGGGGCGAAGTTCGCCAGGCGGGCGTGCTTGGTGTGCTGTCACACCGACTCGTCCGGGTTGGTCTCGGGGGCGTAGCTGGGGAACTGTTCGGTCACGATCTCGGGGTGCCCGGCCAGGTAGGCACGCACGACCCGGGAGCGGTCGTGAATGTTGCCCTTGTCCCAGAGGATCGTCATCGCCCCGGGGATGTGCCGGCGCAACTGCCGCAGGAAGTCGACGGTGTCCTCGCCGTGGGCGTTGACGTCGTCCGGCAGCAGCCGGAAGTACAGGCCGAGCCTCCGCCGCTTCGGGCTGACCGTGACGGCGCTGATGGCCGAGATCCGGTCGTGCCGGTCCCAGCTCTTGAGGATCGGCATCTGACCACGTGGGGCCAGGGTACGGCGTACCGTCGGGGTGAGCATGAAGCCCGACTCGTCGAGGAAGACCAGGTGGGCCTTGCGGCGACGAGCCCGCCGGACGATCTTGGGCAGGTTCTGACGCTTTCAGAGGGCGATGGCCGCCTCGTCCCGCTCCTTGGCCTTCTTCTGCGGCTTCTGACTGGTCCAACGCAGGCGGCGCTTGAGGACCTTGCGGACGTGCTCGGGGTGGTGGGTAATCCCGAAGTGCCGCTCGATCAGTTGAGCGACACGGTCGGCCGTCCACAGTTGGGTCCTCCAGCCGTGGGTCTTGGCCCCCTGCAGCAGCAAACTCTCCAGTTCGTTCAACTGTGCGTCGGAGAGCCGAGGCGTGGGGCCGGTGTGAGGCCGAGCGGCCAAGGCTGCGGGCTGCTCACGCTCGAGCTTCAGCCAGGTGTAGACGGAGGAGCGTCCGCAGCCGAGGAAGTGGGCGACATCGTCGGGGGACTCTCCCTGCTTGACGAGTTCGACCGCCCGTCGGCGGCGACGTTCGAGTTCTTCAGCGGTTCCGATGGGTCTCATACCCAGAGTACGAACAGTATCGCCCTTTTGTTCAGTTAACCGTGCTGGAATCAGTAGTTGCCTGTGACACCTGTTCTGCGCCGGGTTCTATGTCATTTTTCATCCCGGCCTCGTGTGCATTCGGGATTGCCAGAGGACCGTCGTGCTAGAATGAGAGGGGGCAGCAGGGGCGGCCGCCGAGGGGCGGGGCCGCGTCGGGAGAGCGATCGATCGTGTCGAACTTGCTTCAATCCGAACACCTCTGGATCGTATCCCAACTCCTGACAACCCTCGGCTTTTTGCTCGCCTTGATGCTGCTCGCGCACCTGCTCGGTCAGCAGCGGTCGCCGTCGAGCACGATTGCCTGGCTGCTGATGATCCTGTTGCTCCCGTATATGGGGGTGCCGCTCTACCTGATGTTCGGCGGCCGGAAGATCCGCCGGATGGCGGAGAAGAAGGAGCCGGTGTACGGACCGCCCTGGAGCATCCCGACCGGGGCGATCGGCGGGGCGATCGAGCGAATCCTCCAGTCGCACGGCGTTCCGCCGGCCTGCGCGGGCAACCGCGTGACGGTGGTGCCGAACGGCGAGGAGACGTATCGGCAACTGGTCCGAATCCTCGACGGGGCCGAGCGCTCGATCCACATCACGACTTATATCCTCGGCCGCGATGCGGTGGGCGAGGCGATCGTCGAGCGGCTGGCGCAGAAAGCGAAGCAAGGGGTGGAGGTCCGGCTCCTGCTCGACGACGTCGGTTCGTGGCGGGTGGGGCACCGGTTCCTGGCGCCGCTGGTCGAGGCCGGGGCGAAGGTGGCGTTCTTCATGCCGATGATCCACCTGCCGTTCCGGGGGCGGGCCAACCTGCGGAACCACCGCAAGATCGTGGTCATGGACGGACGGTGGGGGATGGTCGGGGGGATGAACCTCGCCTCGGAGTACATGGGGCCGACCCCCGACCCGACCCGTTGGCGCGACCTCTCGCTGTTCCTGTCGGGTCCGGTCGTCCCCGCGCTGGCCGAGCTGTTCCGGTCGGACTGGAAGTTCGCGACCGGCGAGGAGCTGGGGACCGACGTCCGGCCCCCTCTCCCACCCGAGCCCGCGGGCGACTCGTTATCGCAGGTGGTAGCGAGCGGGCCCGACGTGGCCGGCGACCCGCTCTACGAGGCGCTCGTCTCGGCCATCTTCACCGCCACGCGGCGGATCTGGGTGGTGACGCCTTACTTCGTCCCCGACGAGACGCTGGCGCGCGCGCTCGACTTGGCCGCGCGGCGGGGCGTGGAGGTCCGACTGGTCGTCCCCGCGCACTCGAACCACCTGACGGCCGACCTGGCACGAGGCAGCTACCTCCGCCAGGTCCACAACGCCGGGGGTCGCGTCCTCCTGTTCGAGCCGGGGATGGTCCACGCCAAGGTCGTCCTGATCGACGATAGCCTCGCGGTCATCGGCTCGGCCAACATGGACATGCGCAGCCTCTTCCTCAACTACGAGGTCGCGCTGTTCCTCTATTCCCGCCTGCCGATCGAGGCGACGGCCGCCTGGATCGAGTCGCTCATGGCCGAGTGCACGACCGGTCTCCCCATCTCCAGCCGCGCGAGCGAGCTGGCCGAGAACGTCGTCCGCCTGCTCTCTCCCTTGCTTTGAGATCCGATCACCTATTTTTCCCCCAAACTGACCCAGTTGAGATTGCGACTTGATTTGTGACACCCTCTTGTGCGTCGAGTCGTACCAGGTGTCGCGCTGGAGGCGCGTCTGGCCCGCGAGCTGCTCGAAGTGTTTGGCAACGTACTTCGCCACGGCCACGGCCGAGGCGAACTTGGTCGCGTACCAGCGGCTGCCGGTGTCGAGGCGATCAAGGCGGAGGTTGGGGAAGTGCCAGGCGATCACGAACGTGGCGGTCGCCTCCTGGCCCGGTTCGAGCGCGAGCGGACGTCCCAGCGAACCGGCCAGCTTCTGGCCGTACGGTCGGCTCGCCTCGTCGACGCCGGGCCGGGAATCGACCGGGAAGACGCCCGGCGGCACCGAGTCGTCGGGGAGGGCCGCGACCGCCCGCACGGCGTCGCCACCGTCGAGCACCGCCAGGGCCATCGTCCCATAATCGTGCCGGTCCTCCAGCTTGAGGGGGGGGCGTGGCGGGCCTGTCGCTGAACACGATGTCGTCCACGCCGATGTTACTCCAGGAGCCGGTCGCGTTGTCCACGACTTCGAGCCGGGCGGTCTTCCCCTGACAGAGGCGGACGTCGAACGAGGCCGGTTGCATCCGGTTGGCGTCGCGGCCGGTCGCGGAGAGGACGACCTTGTCGTCCACCCGCAGGTTCAGGCAGGTCTTGCCCTTGTGGGCCCCGCCGCCGATCAGGAAATTGACGAAGTTCCGCTCGATCCGGAAGGGCTTGCTCGTGAGCGTGCCCGTGTGGGCGTTGCCCCGGGCTATATCCTCGCCCTGGCGGGTGTTGTGGGAGTTGTCCAGCCTCGCCCCGTGCGCACCGACGTCCCCCCTGATCGGCGGGCATCTTCGCCTTGCAGTAGAGGGTGCCGCGGTCGCGCTCGACGACGCCGATGACCAGGTAAGCGCAGGCCTGGCGGGCGGCGGCGAGGGCCTCGACTGCCGGGTCCGGGATATCGACTGCGCTCTCCCAGTAGCGGCGGAAGAGTCCGCGGCCCTCGGGAGTGCGCGAGCCGACGCGGGCGCCGAAATAGAGCCCGCGCGGGTAGCCCGAGACGAACGCCTCGGGGAAGACGATCAGTTGCGCGCCCCGCGTGGCGGCCTCGGCGGCGAGGGCTTGGACCCGCTCCAGGGTGCGGTCACAATCGAAGGCGACGGAGGCCGCCTGGACGACGGAGGCGCGGACGATGGTCATCGGGACGGACTCCGAAGCGCCAGAATCGGCGGTCACGCCTGGCCACGCATCTGCTTCAAAACGTGGAGCGCCTCCTCGACATGCCGGGCGGGCTGGAACTGCGACGAGAAGATGTGGCGGACGATCCCCTGCTTGTCGATCACGTAGGTCACCCGGCCCGGGAACAGCCCCAGCGTCCTCGGGACGCCGTACCGGGCCCGGAGCGAGCCGTCGGCGTCGCTCAGAAGGCAGAACGGGAGCCGGTGCTGCCCAGCGAACCTCCGGTGCGACTCGACCGAGTCGGCGCTGACGCCGATCACCTCGGCCCCGGCCTCCCGGAACGCCTCGTAGCTGTCGCGGAACGAGCACGTCTCGGCCGTGCAGACGGGCGTGTTGTCCTTGGAGTAGAAGAACAGGACGACCTCGGACCCGCCCCGGAAGTCGCCCAGGCTCACCGGCTCACCGCTTGCCGAGGGGAGGGTGAAGTCCGGGGCTGGGTCACCCACCCGCACGCCATCGCTCGCTGCCATGAGGTCTCCTCCCCGGGCGTCAATCCAAGGGCTTGATCGACACGTTGCGGAACTCGACGGGATCGCCATGGCCGGCGAAGCCGAAATAGCCCGAAGTCCGGTCCTTCCCCGGGTGGGGCGAGTTGGCCATGAATTCGGTCACCTTGCTCAGGTCGGCGTCGAGGATCACCGTTCCGTTCAGCTCGACCTTGATCTGGGGTCCCTTGAC
>JBKOZB010000312.1:0-6158 GCA_046744225.1 Planctomycetota bacterium
TCGTTCGAGCGGACGGTCCGGATGGTCGAGCGGTCCCGGTTCAAGAACAGCTTCATCTTCAAGTACAGCCCCCGACAGGGCACCAAGGCCGACACGCTCTTCATCGACGACGTGCCGGAGGAGGTCAAGAAGCGGCGGAACAACGACCTGCTCGCGGTCCAGACGGCGATCAGCCAGGAGGACAACCGCAAGTTCCTGGGCCGGACGGTCGAGGTCCTGGTCGAGGGTCCGAGCAAGTCGGCGGTCAAGCGGGATGTGGCGGGGGAGCCGGGCCAACTGATGGGTCGCACGCCCTGCGACCGGATCGTCGTGTTCGAGGGACACGAGCGACTGGTCGGGCAGATCGTCCCGATCGAGATCGAGGACGCCAGCGCAGTCACCCTGTTCGGTCAGGTGGTCACGTCGGAACTGGCCGCGCCTCGGGCGTGAGGGGAGACAAGGGATGGTGAGCCCACTCAACGACCTGGTGGGTCGTTGGGTCGCGTCGGCGGGGATCGACCCGAGCCTCGCCCCGACGTCGGCCACCCTGAAGGCCCAGTTCGCCCGCCGACCATTCCCGTGTCGGCTCGGCGCCGACCCGCGCCAGGTCGATGCGTGGGAGCGGCGGCACGGGTCCCCGCTCCCCGCCTCGCTCCGGGCCTGGCTGGTGCTCTCCAACGGGTTCTACATCGACGAAGCGCCGCTGATCCATCCCCTCAGCGCGATCGGTCCGATGGTCCCCTTCGCGCGGGTTCCGGACCTGGTGGTTCAGCCCGAGAGCTGGTTCGAGCTGGGCAACCCGAACGTCGAGACGATCTGCATCGACCTGGCCTACCGCTGGCCGTGTGGCGACTGCCCGATCTTCACCTCGGGCGACGACCAGTCGCTGAGCCGCCCCCGCATCATCGCGCCGAGCTTCGAGCGGTGGTTCCTCGAGCTCCTGCATCGCGGCGGCCGCGAGTACTGGTTCGAGCCGGGGTTCGTCGACCTGGGCGACCCGTGGATCGAGCATCGGCGCCACACCCCCACGCCCCCGCTCCCGGACCGGCTCCGTCCGCTGGCGCCCCACGTCCTGCCCCTGATGCGCCCCGGGGCGGACGACCGCTCGATCGCCTCGTCGTTGGGAATCAGCCGGGGGGACGTCGAAGCCATCTTCCGCCACCTCCAGCACGGCCCGACCCACTTCGCCGGGTCGTGAGATTGAATCGCGGAGAGGAGATAGTCTTATTCCATAAAATATATTCGAAATTTTAAATATCAAATTAATTTAAAATCAAGATCGATTTCGGGAGCACCGCTCGGGCCGTGGTCGTCCCTCCCGCGCACGTCTTCGAATGCATTTTCCGCCTCTCGGATGGCAGCATGGCGAACCCTCCGTTTGCGACCTCGGACTGGTTCCTCCACACGCTCGACGATCCCGAGGCCTGCCGCCGCTGGCTGGCCGGTCTCGGGCTCCGCGATCCCGAGCGCGGGTACCGCGACCTCCGCGACATGGCCGAGCGCGGGACGGGGCGGGTCCTGCTGGCGCGGCTCGCGGGCCAACTGCAGAGATCCCTGCCCCGCTGTCCCGATCCCGGGATGGCCCTGACAAACCTGGAGCGGTTCGTCGGGGCGAGCGAGCCGCCCGAGTCGGCCCTCCAGGCGCTAGTGGAGAACGACCGGACGACCGAGTCCCTGCTCCATCTGTTCAGCACGAGCCAGCACTTCAGCGAACAGATGATCCGCGATCCGTCGCTGTTTGACTGGCTCCGGAGGGGAGCCGAGCGGCGCGACCGGGAGACGCTGATCGACGACCTCTGGTCGCAGTTGCAGTCCGCGCGGGACGAGGAGGCCGAGCGGCTCGCGCTGCGGCGGTTCCGCCAGCGCGAGATGCTTCGGATCGGCTACAACGACATCGTCCGGGGCCTTCCCCTGGAGGTCGTCACGCTCGACCTGTCTCACCTAGCCGACGCCTGCGTCGAGGCCGCCTACCGGCTCGCCCGCCGCCGCGTCGAGGCGCGCCACGGGGCTCCCGGAGGCCGCGACGGCCAGCCCGTGCGGTTCGTCGTCCTGGCGCTCGGAAAGCTCGGCGGCGAGGAGCTGAACTACAGCTCCGACATCGACCTGATCTTCCTTTACGACGTCGAGGGGCAGACGAACGGGACGAGGATGATCTCCAACGCCGAATTCTTCGCCCGGATGGGGGGCGAGATCGTCCGGCTCCTCTCCGACCACACGGCGCTGGGGGTGGCGTACCGGGTGGACATGCGGCTGCGGCCCGAGGGGGACCAGGGCGCCTTGGCCCGCTCGCTCGCGGCGACCCTCGGTTATTACGAGACGGCGGGTCGGACCTGGGAGCGCCAGGCCCTGATCAAGTGCCGGCCGAGCGCCGGGAGCCTCGACCTCGGCCGGGCCTTCATGGACGCGATCACGCCGTTCGTCTACCGCCGCTATCTCAGCGGGGCCGAGATCGGCGAGATCAAGGCGATGAAACGGCGGATCGAACAGCGCACCGTCTCGGCCGGCACCGCCGCCGTCGAGGTCAAGACCGGGCACGGCGGCATCCGTGACGTCGAGTTCGTCGTCCAGTTCCTCCAGCTTCTGCACGGCGGCCCGTACCCCGAGGTCCGCCACCCCAACACCCTCGCGGCGATCTCTCGGCTCGAACAGGTCGGCTGCCTGACCGCCGAGGAGCGGTCGATCATGGAGGATACCTACCGATTCCTCCGCCGGGTCGAGCACCGGCTCCAGACGATGTTCGACCGCCAGACACATCAGATGCCCCGCGATTCTGAGGAGCAGCGCACCCTGGCGATCCGGATGGGCTATCCCCCGACGAGCGCCTGGGAGGACCGGACCGGCCCGGCGCAGCGGTTCCTCTTCGACTATCGCGCCAAGACCGAGCTGAACCGGCGGATCTTGAACCACCTGCTCCACGACGCCTTCCGCGACGACGCCGGTGCGTCGGCCGACCCCGCGGTGGACCTAGTGCTCGACCCCAATCCCAGCCCCGAGCTGGTCACTTCCGTCCTCGGCCACCATCCGTTCCAGGACCTCCCGACGGCCTACCAGAACCTGATGGCCCTCGCGCGCGAGGACATCCCGTTCCTTTCCCAGGCCCGCTGCCGGCACTTCCTGGCCGCGATCGCCCCGCGACTGCTCCAGGCCGTCGCCCGGACGCCCGACCCCGACATGACGCTGACAAATCTGGAGAAGGTCTCGGCCTCGCTCGGCGCCAAGGCGATCCTCTGGGAGCTGTTCAGCTTCAACCCGCCCACGCTTCGGCTTTTCGTCGAGCTCTGCGCGACCAGCCAGTTCCTCTCCGAGATCCTGATCAACAACCCGGGCATGATCGACGACCTGATGGACTCGCTCGTCGTCGATCGTCCCCAGCCGGCCGTCGCGATCAAGGCCGAGCTCTCCGTGCTGTGCAAGGGGGCCGAGGACTTCGCGCCGATTCTGCTTAGCTTCCGGAACAAGGAGTGGGTCCGGATCGGCACGCGCGACATCCTCGGCCGCGAGCCGATCCGCGAAGTGACCCGCGAGCTGGCCGACGTCGCCGAGGCGATCGTCATGCATGTCGCGCGCGATCAATGGGAGTGCCGGGCCGCCCGGTACGGGACCCCGCGGCGGCCTTCCGACGGCCAGCGCTCGCGCTGGGCGATCGTCGGGCTCGGCAAGCTCGGCGGCCGCGAGCTGAACTATCACAGCGATCTCGACCTGATCTTCGTGCACGAATCCGACGGGCAGACCAAGGGAGGGTCCGAGTCGACCTCCAACGACCAGTTCCTCACCGAGGTCGTCCGGCGCGTCCTGAAGGCGCTCGGCGGATCATCGACGGCCGGCCGGCTCTATGCCGTCGATACCAGGCTCCGCCCCCACGGCGCGTCCGGCCCGCTCGTCGTCACGCTCGATACCTTCCGCGACTACTTCCAGGAGTCTGCTCAACTTTGGGAACGACTCGCGCTGACCCGCGCCCGGGTCATCTTCGCCACCGGCGGCTTCCGCCGCGAAGTCACCGACACGATCTACGAGATCCTCGCCACCCCGGTCAAACCCTCGGTCTTGGCCCGCGAGGTCATCGCGATGCGGCGCCGGATGGAAGACTCCTCCTCGCGCAGCCACTTCAAGCGCGGGTTCGGCGGGCTGATCGAGATCGAGTTCCTCGTCCAATACCTCCTCCTCGTCCACGCCCGCAGCGACCCCGACGTCGTTCGTCCCAACCTCTGGGACGCCCTCGATGCCCTCCGCCGCGCGGGACTGCTCGGCCGCGACGCCCACGCCGACCTGCGCGAGGCGTATGGCTTCCTCCGCACCGTCGAGAGCCGGCTGCGGCTCGTCCACAACCGGAGCGGAGTGGACCTCCCCGACGACCCGAACGAACTGGCCCGCCTGGCCCGCCGCCTCAACTACGAGCAGGACGAGCCCGCCGCCTGCGCCGAGGCCTTCCGCTCCGACGCCGCGCGCCACGCGGCCCGGACCCGCGCCCTGTTCCAGCAGATCGTCGGTCGTCCAGCCGGGGAACTTTAATATAAGAATTAATTAATAATATTATTTATCAACATGAGATCGGAGCGGTTCGTAGGGTCGCGACGGCGGCTCGCGACGGGTCGGAGAGTCCCGGCGGACCTCGCCGAGCTGGTACGTGGTCTTCGACTGCGACTCGTAATACGTTCGCATGACCATCTCGGCCAGGACGCCCATTAGGATACTGATGACACCGGTCAGGAAGAACTGGATCGCCAGCAAGGGCAGAGGGGTCTCGACGAAGTCCTTCTTCGGGTGGCCGGTCAGGGGATGGTGGAGGAACTTGTAATAGAGCATCGCCCCGAAGGAGAGGAGGCTGAGCAGGATCGACCAGAGCCCGATGCGGCCGAATAGGTGGATCGGGCGCTGGGCGTAGCGCTGAAAGAAGAGGATCAGGATCAGGTCGAGGACGACATTGAACGTGCGGCCGAGGCCGTACTTGGTGCGGCCGGCGATCCGGGGCCGGTGGTGCACCACCAACTCGGCGACCCGCGCGCCTTGCCAGCTCGCGAAGATCGGGATGAAGCGGTGCATCTCGCCGTAGAGCCGCACGCCTTCGAGCACGCGGCGACGGTATGCCTTCATCGTGCAGCCGAAGTCGTGGAGCGGCACTCTGGAGAGCCGCGCGATCAGGCGGTTAGCCAGCCAGGAGGGGACCTTGCGCGTCAGGAACTTGTCCTTGCGATCCCGCCGCCAGCCCGAAACGACGTCGAAGCCCTGGTTGAGCCGGTCGAGGAGCCGGGGGATGTCGGCCGGGTCGTTCTGAAGGTCGCCGTCCATCGGCACGAGGATCGAGCCCCGCGCCAGGTCGAGCGCCGCCGAGAGCGCGGCGGTCTGGCCGCAGTTGCGGCGGAGGAAGGCGACCCGGACGTGCTCGGGGTCGGCGTCCTGGATCGCCGCGAGCCGGTCCGACGTGCCGTCGGTCGAACCGTCATCGACGAAGACCAGCTCGTAGCGCCAGGGCGAGGGGCGGAGGACCTGGTCCAGCTCGGCGTGGAGCGGGGCGACGTTCGCCACCTCGTTGCAGAGCGGGATCAGGACCGACAGGTCCGGCGGGGGCTCGGAGTGCGGGCCCGGGGCCGCCAGGTCGGGCGGGACGCTCGCCATGGCAGGTCAGCCGATCATATATTGAGGAAGGTAGCGGCGGCTGAGGACCAACGAATCGTCGAGGTCCACAGAGGCGCGGCCGATCGCCAGCCGTTCGGCCTGCGGTCTGGCCCGCTTGGGCGATATCTCGAGCAGGCCGACGACCTGAATTCCGATCCGGCGCAGCGCCTCGACGTGGACCGGACCGATGAACCCCCCACTGATCAGTGCGACCCCCGGCCGTTCGTTCGCGATGCTCGCTGAACTCATGGAGTCCTCGGTTAAAAGCGAGCGAGACCGAACAAGATGCCCACGACGAGGCCGATCACGTGCGCGGCGTTGGCGATATTCCCCACCAGGCCCGTCATGCAAAGGACCAGCCAGAAGAGCATGGTCTGCACGCTGCTCGGGTGCAAGATCATCCCCTGCTCGGGCTCGTGCCGACCCTTCATCCAGACGTAGCCGAACAGGGCGTAAACCACGCCCGACATGCCGCCGAAGATCTCCAGGCTCCTGTGGACCAGTAACAAATAGGCATATTGACCCACGTTCGACGTAATCGCCGAGAGGAACACCAGCGCTAGCAA
>JBKOZB010000201.1:0-6784 GCA_046744225.1 Planctomycetota bacterium
CCCGCGCCGTTCGTCCCGCTCCACCCGAGAAGCGTCGAGGACCAGCAGCGGATCGAGGCGGTCCGCGACTACAGCGCCGCGCGGGCGCTCGAATTCCGCCGCAACCTATCCGACGCGATCGACCTGCTCGAAGAGGCCCACAAGATCGAACCCGACTCGATCGCGGTCCACCGCCGTCTTAGCGAGCTCTGCTTCGCGCTTGGCCGGACCGACGCAGCCTTGAAATACAGCAAGCAGGTGCTCGAAGCCGACCCGAATGACACCGAGACGCTCAGCCAGCTCGTCGCCTACTACACCCGCAAGGGCGATCCGTCCGGGGCGGAGTCGGCCCTCAAGGGCGTCTTGGCCAACCAGAAACTCGCCAAGAACTCCTCGGGCCGTCTGCTCACGCTGTACGAGCTGGGCAAGCTCTACGCGGGCCGACTCCAGCAGATGGACAAGGCGGCCGACGCACTGGCCGAGGTCGTCGAGGCGCTCGACGAGCGGACCGCCAACCGGCTCTCGCCCCACGACCAGAAGCTCATCCTGGGCGACGATCCGGCCGGGACCTACCTCGACTTCGGCATCATCTTCCTGGCCGCCAAGCGAAACGACCTGGCCCTCAAGTCCTTCGAGCGCGGCCTGATCTACAACGAGGACCATCCCCAGATTCCCCTGCACATGGCCCAGACGCTCCTGAACACCGGCAAGGCCGAAGCGGCGCTCCGGCTGGTCGAGGACTACCTGAAGCGCCAGCCGCAAGGGATCGAGGCGTACGAGCTGCTCGCCAAAATCCTGACGGCCCTGAAGCGCGAGAACGAGATCACTCCCCGGCTCGAACAGGCGGCCAAGCTCGACCCCAACAACATCCCCTTGCAATACGTCCTGGCCGACCGCTACCGTGAGACCGGCCAGGGCGAGAGGGCTGAGGCGCTCTACAAGGCCCTGCTCTCGGCCCAGCCCTCGTCGCAAGCCTACGGCGCCCTGGCCGCCTCGCTCTTGAAGCGGAAGAAGACCGAGGAGCTGCTCAAGGTCATCAGCGAGGCGATCGCCCGGCCGGGCGGCGCCGAGGCGATCGGCCCGCAGCTCGAAGCGATCAAGAAGGACTCGGCCTACGCCGAAGAGTTGCTCGACGTCGGCCTGAAGCGGCTCTCGGCCGATCCGGCCAACCTCGACCGCCCCACCATGATCGTCCTGGCCCACATCGCCAACGGAATCGACAAGCTCGATAAGCTTGCCGACCTTCAGCGCCTCGTCCTGAGGCACAACGCGAGCCCGCTGGCCTATCGCGAGCTCGCCGAAACCCTGGTCCGCCTCCGCAAGTACGACGAGGCGGCCGACATCATCGATCAACTGATGGCCAAATACCCCGATGAGAAGAACGCCCGGCAGCTGGTGATGCTGGGCAAGATCCGCCGCGCGGCCGACCAGCTCGACCCGGCGACCGAGGCGGTCCGCGAGGCGCTGAAACTCGAGCCCAACGACACCGAGGCCGAGTCGCTCCTGGCCATCCTCCTGAGCCAGACGGGCAAGATCGACGAGGCGGTCGAGATCCTCCGCTCCGCCCTGAAGCTCAAACCCGACGAGATCGAGCTGAACCGCCTGCTCGGCGCCCTGCTCGGCCAGTTCGGGCGGAACGACGAGGCGATCGTCCTGTACAAGGGGCTACTGGAGCGCTACCCGAACAACGATGAGATGGTCAAGTTCGCCCGCTCGGGCCTCTCGGTGGTCTATGTGAACCAGGGGGAATTCGCCAAGGGTGAGGCCGAACTGGAGGCCCTCCTGGAGCGTACTCCTGATGACGCCGGGGTCAACAACGACCTCGGCTACCTCTACGCCGACCAGGGCAAGGACCTGGAGAAGGCCGAGCAGATGATCCGCAAGGCCGTCCAGGAAGAGCCGGACAGCAGTGCCTATCTCGATAGCCTGGGCTGGGTCCTGTTCAAGCGGGGCAAGGTCAAGGAGGCGGTCGCTCCTCTGGAGCAGGCCGTGAAGAACCTCAACGCGGGGGGTGACGCGACCATCTACGAGCATCTGGGCGACGTCTATCTCCGCCTGAACGAGAGGGCGAAGGCCAAGGCCGCCTGGGAGAAGGCCGAGAAGGCCGCCGCCAAGGCGGTCCCACCCGACCGGCGCCTTCCGGAGATCCGCAAGAAGCTCGAAGACCTCAAGAAGCTCGGGATGATCCCCAAGCCCGCGGCCCCCGACGCCCCCTAGCTCATGCCGAGTGCGCCGGGGGCGTGGCACGCACGGGCCGTGCCCTACCGGTCCCCGCTCGACGAGGACCCGGAACGCCGACTGAAACGGCGAATCGCGTCATTTTCACCCGTTTTCTCGCGAGGAGTTTGAAGGATTCGATCATGGCAGGGCATTCCCATTCCGCGAACATCGCGCACCGCAAGGGGATTGTCGACGCGAAGCGGGGCAAGCTATTCAGCAAGCTCTGCCGCGCCATCTACGTCGCCGCGAAGAACGGCGGGGGCGATCCCGACGCGAATCTAAAGCTGCGCTACGCGATCGACAAGGCGCGTTCGTATAGCTGCCCGAAGGAGAACATCGAGCGCTCGATCAAGAAGGGGACCGGCGAACTCGGCGCCGTGAACTTCGAGGATGTCATCTACGAGGGCTATGGGCCGGGAGGCGTCGCCGTCCTCTGCGAAGTCCTGACCGATAACCGCAACCGGACCGCGGGCGAGCTGCGCAAGGCGTTCGAGGTCTGCGGCGGGAATCTCGGCGCCAGCGGGTGCGTCAGCTATCTGTTCTCGTACAAGGGCCTGTTCGTCATCGACCCCAAGACCGTCGCCGAGGACCGCCTGATGGAGGTCGCCCTCGAGGCCGGGGCCGACAACCTGGAACTCCTGGACGGCTACTACGAGGTCACCTGCGACCCGAAACTCTTCGAGAGCGTGCGCAAGGCCTTCGAGGCGAACCGGATCGCCACCGAGAGCGCGGAGACCAGCTACCTCGCGAACACGTACGTCGACCTTGACGTCGAGAACGGGAAGCGCATGCTCAAGCTCCGCGAGATCCTCGAAGAGAACGAAGACGTCCAGAACGTCTACGCCAACGACAACATCCCCGAAGCGGCGATGGCCTGACCTCGGCAATCGCGCTGCGGGAGCGCGTGGGCCCGGCCCCGCAGTCTCTGCGCCCCTGCGGTGAAATCGTCTCCTTCTCCCTCAGGAACACCGATGGCGACCACCCCATTCGTGAAGTCCGAGCGGCTTCAGAAGCTCCCCCCCTATCTCTTCGCCGAGATCGATAAGAAGAAGAAGGCCGCCATTGCCGCGGGCCGCGACGTGATCAACCTGGGGGTCGGCGACCCCGACCGCCCGACCCCCGCGCCGATCATCCGCAGCCTGCAACATCACGTCGAGAACCCGGTGTTCCACCAGTATGCCCTCGACCAGGGCGCCCCCGAACTGCGTCAGTCGATCGCCGAGTTCTGCAAGATGCGCTATGAGATCGATCTCGACCCGAACAGCGAGATCCTGCCGCTGATCGGCTCGAAGGAGGGGATCGCCCACTTCCCGCTGGCCGTGCTCAACCCGGGCGAGATCAGCCTGGTCCCCGACCCGTGCTACCCCGTCTACTGGTCGAGCAGCATGTTCGCCGGGGCCGACGTGTACACGATGCCGTTGGAGCCATCGCTCCGGTTCCGCCCCGACCTCGAAGCCATCCCGCCCGACATCTACACCCGCGCCCGGCTGATATTCCTGAACTACCCGAACAACCCGACCGGGGCGACGGCGGATCGGCCCTTCTTCCAGAAGGTCGTGGACCTGGCGAAGGCGCACCACCTCGTCATCGCGCAGGACGCGGCGTATAACGAGATGTACTTCGAGCATCCCGCGCCCAGCCTGCTCCAGGTGCCCGGGGCCAAGGACGTCGCGATCGAGTTCCATAGCCTGTCGAAGACATTCAACATGACAGGCTGGCGCGTCGGGTTCGCGATTGGCGGCGCTCCGCTGATCGCCGCCTTGGGCCAGGTGAAGTCGAACATCGACTCGGGCATCTTCACCGCGATCCAGTTCGCCGCCACGACCGCGCTCGACGAGTATGCGACCCTCACCCCCCCCATCCGCGCCCTGTACAAGGAACGACGCGACGCCTTCGTCTCGGGCCTGCAGAAGGTCGGCTGGGACGTCCCGATCCCCGAGGCGACTTTCTACGTCTGGATCCCGTGCCCGAAGGGGTTCACCTCCACTGAGCTCTGCTCCCGCCTGCTCGACGAGGCGAACGTCGTGACGACCCCCGGCCTCGGCTTCGGCCGGACCTCCGACGGCTACATCCGCGCGGCCTTGACGGTCGAGACCCCTCGCCTGATCGAGGCCGTCGGTCGCATCGGGCAACTGAAGCTCTGAACCGAGCCCCACACCCATGGGCGCGCTGGCGCTGATCGGCCTGGGAAGCAACCTTGGCGACCGCAAGGCGCACCTCGATGCCGCGGTCGCCGCCTTGGCCGAGACCCCCGGCTTCGCCGTCCGCGCCGTGAGCTCCTATCACGAGACCGCTCCGGTCGGTGGTCCGGGAGGGCAGAGGGCCTTCCTCAATGCGGCGGCTCGCCTGGAAACCGCGTCCGGCCCATTCGAACTGCTCCGGGCGCTGCAAGGCATCGAACAGACCGCCGGCCGGGTGCGGACGGTCCGCTGGGGCGAGCGGACGCTCGATCTTGACCTCCTGATTTACGAGGCGAAGGTGATCGAAACCGCGGAATTGACGGTCCCCCACCCGCGGCTCGGCATCCGTCGTTTCGTGCTCGCTCCGCTCGTCGAGATCGCTCCGAACGTCGCCGATCTCTGGTCGGGGACCATGATCCACGACCTCCTGGCCAATCTCGATCGTCGGCCGCGACACCTGGCGTTGGATGGCGCGACCGGGCCCTTCAAGGCGGCCGTGTTCCGGCGGATCGTCGCGTCGCTCAGGGCGACCGGCCTGGTGTGGTCGAGCGGCGAGTCCGGACCGGTCGAGATCGTCCCGACGACACCCGGGCCGGGCGAGATCGACGAGGACCGCTGGCTCGTCTCGGACGTCCTCGTCGGGAGTCCGGAATCGATGTCTCTTCATCCCGAAGCACGGGGTGACCGATTTCTTCGACCCCAACCCAACGTTCCCTCTCCCACATTCCTCGTCGCCCTGAAAGGGGGATGGCTCGAGGATTCGAAGCGGCGGAGCGGGAGACGCCCGCGCCGCTGCGGCCAAGTCGTCCTCTGGCCCGAGTCGGATGATTCCGAATCGATCACTTCGGAGATCGAGACCGCCTGCGCAGGGATCGGCGGGGCCGGAGAATTCGCTCCGGTTGTCAATCGTCGAGCGCGGTCTTTATAATTTGTTCACGCAGTTGGGCGGAAGAACGGCAGAGGTCGAGGAGCTGAGACCATGGCCAAGAGCGACGGCAAGGCCAAGTCGAAGGGGAGGGCGGACGACGCGTCGTGGAAGGTCGTCGCCCGCAACCGTCGCGCCCGGCACGAGTTCGACCTGCTGGAGAAGGTCGAGGCGGGCATCGTCCTGACCGGGACCGAGGTCAAAAGCCTGCGCAACGGCAAGTCGAGCCTGGAAGAGTCGTACGCGGGGATCGAAAACGGCGAGGTCTGGCTCTACGGATGTGACATCCCCGAATATCTCCAGGCCAACCGGATGAACCATAAACCCAAGCGCCCCCGGAAGTTGCTGCTGCATCGCCGCGAGATCGACAAGCTGATCGCCAAGGCGTCGGAAAAGGGTCACACCCTGGTCCCGCTCCAGATCTACTTCAAGAACGGCATTGCCAAGGTCGAGCTAAGCGTCGCGCGGGGGCGCAAGCTGTACGACAAGCGCGAGGCGCTCAAGAAGCAGGACGCCCGCCGCGACATGGACCGGGCGCTCCGGGGGCGCGGTTAGTTTTTTCGTTGTCGGCCGCCCGGGCCGCCGTTGCCAGGACCAGCCCGAGCAGGCCGGCCGCCGCTTTGATGCGCATCGTGGGGTGTTCTTCAAGTCAAGTCCGTGGGTGCGGAGTGCCGAAAGATACGAGTCGCGCGACTCACTTACCAGGCCTCCGCCCCGGGTCCAGACTCCGGCCGCCTCCGCGCGGGTTTCCGATTGCCGAACCGCGCCGGCTCTGGTAGCAAGGGACGACCGATGGCCTCGGGAATCCGCTCGGAAAGGCCCGCGCGATCATGGACCGAACTCCCCAGCGCCGCGAGAAACTGGCCAGGACGCTCAAGACCGAACACGCGGATGCCCTGCTCGTCCTGTCGGCCGCCAACGTCTGCTATTTGACCGGCTTCACGGGCGAGGACGCGACGTTCCTGCTGACTCGCGAGCGGCCGATCATCATCTCCGACGGCCGGTTCGCGACCCAACTCCAGCAGGAGTGCCCGGACCTGGAAGCGCACATCCGGCTGGTCGGCCAGACGATGAGCGCGGCTCTCGTCGAGGTCGTGAAGACACTGGGAATCCATCGGCTCGCGTTCGAGTCGGCCGCACTGACCGTGGCCGACTTCGAGGCGCTCAAGGAGGCGCTGCCGGAGGTCGAGTTCGTCGGGGTGAAGAACCGGGTCGAGGCGCTCCGCGCGATCAAGGATAAGGAGGAGATCGCCGCGATCCGCCAGGCGATTGATGCGGCGGAGCGCGCCTTCGCCATGCTCCGCGCGGGCCTGCGCGAGGGAGAGAGCGAGAAGGATGCGGCCGACGCACTCGAGGGCTACCTGCGCCGGTGCGGAGCGACGGCCGCGAGCTTCCCGCCGGTCGTCGCCGTCGGCGCGCGGTCGGCGCTGCCGCACGCCCGGCCCACCGCCGAGGCGCGGATCGGTTCGGCCGATTTCGT
>JBKOZB010000300.1:0-8919 GCA_046744225.1 Planctomycetota bacterium
CGCGTCGCTCTCGATGATCTGCTCGGCAATCGCTTTCTGTGTTCCCATGGCGTCGATCGTGATGATGGCGCCTCGGATGTCCACCAGCCTCAGAAGCTCGGGAATGGCCGTGATCTCGTTCGACTTCTCGGCGCAGGCCACTTGCCCCAGCGACAGGCCGAAGTCGCTGGCCCAGACGCTGACGGAATGCAAAGCGCCCAGGCCGTTCTTGCGATCGTGGCTCCGCCGCGCCGTCTTGCCGTCCACCGCCAGGACCGGTTGCTCCACCCCGGTCGCCGCCGCCGTCGCACGCAACGACTGTAGCCAGTTCGCAAAACAGGCTTGAAACGCGGCGGGCTTCAGCGTCGCCAAGACGCGTCGAAAAACGTCCTTGCGTGGAATCCCGTTCGGCAAGGGCAGCGTCTTCAGGAGGAACTCCTGTTTCAAAGCCGCCCACTTGGCAATCGCGGTGGGGCCGCTGGCGTCGGCCAGCACCGCCATCAGGGCGATGACGACCACACTGACCAGAGGATGCTGACGATTGACGGTGGAGCGAGGATCCTCCAATTCCTCGAAATGCCGCACGACCTCGTCCAAACGGATCCGCGGAATGCCCACCATGATCCACCCTCGGTGCGCCGCCGGAGATGAAGCCACACAGAGGATGGTATACAAAGAGATCACCCAGGGCGCAAGCGTTACAGATGGCCGGGCCTACCTACAATGCGCGCTGGCCCTGCGACGAACCTGCCGTTCGAGCAGTGGCCGGAGGTGCTGGGCAGCGAGCGGCTGACGGGGGGCGACCCTCGACCGGCTGACGCACCGCTGCTCGGTGATCGAGACGGACCTGGAGAGCTATCGGCTGCGCGATGCCCGCCGTCGTCGCAGGGGGACGTCGAAGGATTCAAGGGGGGAGGTCCCGGCGCAGGAGGGATGATCCGAGGGGAAGCGATCGGCCGTAGGTAGACCACCGGCCGGCCGAGGGGTTAGCTTGAATGACCCGGGTGCATCCCCTCCAGCCGCCCGCCTGACGTCCGATCAGAGCGGCGTTCACACGGGTCCAGGTATCCGCCTGGAATCCGGCGAGCAGACGTGCGACGATGGCCCAGCGACAAGTTCCTCAAGGAGTTCGAGTCATGCTTCGACATCGTTGGATGAGCGTCACCCTCGCCATGCTGGGCCTCGCCGCCGTCGCCTCAGCGGCCTCGGCCTCCGATGAGGACGTGATGCCTCAGGCGAAAGCGGAGTCGGAAGCCTTCGTCAAGGCCTTCAACGAACATAAGGCGAAGGCGGTGGGCTCGCTCTTCACGGAGACGGCCGACTTCGCCTTCCTCCAGGGCTCCTCCCTGGAGACACTCCAGTTCGGCCTGGTCAGCGGTCGCGATCAGATCACCGGGATCATGGAGACGTTCTTCCAAATCTTCCCCTCGGCGAAGCTCACGCACACGGTGCGTCAGGCCCGGCTCGTCGCTCCCGAGGTCATGGTGTCGGACGAGGACTATGAGATCACGGGGCTGCCTGGGGACTCCGGACCGATCAAGGGCCAGTTCGTGGTCGTCCGCGTGCGGGCCGACGGGACCTGGAAGATCGCCGCGGAACGCAACGTCTCCAAGGTTCCCCCGCAGAAGCCGTAGGCTTCCAGGCGGGAATCCCTGGCGGTCGGGTGGTCCCGGCCATCACAGACCGGCAGGGAGCGAGACGCCCGGTCGAGGAGCCGGCCGAACGGGGCGTCAAGGGACGCTGGCGGGGGCGGCCGAGGCCCGTTGCGTGGGCAAAGGGGCGGCGGAGGTCCCGGCCGGGAGGTCCGCTCCCGCCTCCTGAAGGTGGATCCGCAGGATTCGACGGAGTTCGTCCGTGACTCCCTGCTTGCCTACCTCGACGTGAAAGCCTGGAACGAGCACCTCCGACGAGGCCGAGGGGAGGTGCGAGCTCTCGTAGGGGACCACCCCGTCGCCACGCCCGTGGGTCGTGGGATGCTTCAACTGGAGCACGATGGAGTGGTGGGGCACGCTCGGGTCGATGGGGGTCCTGCGCAGCCCTTGGATGACCCGGCTGGATGGGCTGAGGTTGCGCAGGCTGAACGTCTCGCCGCGGAGCCCTCCGTTGTAGCTGCCGGGCCCGTAGGCGGCCTCCAGCTCATCGCCGATGCGTGCCGTATTGCCCTGAGGACGTGAAAGGGCGAGGCCGAGCCGGCCGAGGGGGCCGTCGGCCACCGGGCTGCCGCCATGCGGTGTCGCGATGAAGACGAGGCGGCGCACGTAGGGCTCCGGCCGGAAGATCAGGGCCCGGTCCAAGAGGGCCTGGGATTCGGGGGCGAGCCGCGAGGCCGGGTAGGGGACGTTCACGACCGCGTCCCAGACGGCCAGTCCCGAATCCTGGGCGAGGATCTTGGTGAGCAGCCCCCCCTGGCTGTGCCCGACGACCACCATTTGGCGCAAGGCGGGTTCCGAGCCTGAGGGGTCGAAGGTCGCCATCGCCTCGCGCAGGGTCTCCCGCAGGTGCGCGGCCGCCACCGGGATCGGCTCGCCCGTGGCGTACAGGAACATCCAGAACTGATAGTAATCGGCCAGTATGGGGTCGTTGCACAACTCGTTGTACGTTTCGGCCCAAGCCAGCGGGCTGGCGATCAGCCCGTGGACGAGCACCACCGGGATCTTCCCGGGTTGATAGGGGCGGAGGAGGTACAGGCCCTCCTCGAACCGCCCCAGGTCCGAGGCCACGACCCCGCTGAAGGCTGCACGCCGCAGCCCCCGGCCGCGATTCACCTGCACGGCCAGCGCCGTGGTCCGGTCCGCCGCGAGCGGCCACGCCTTGCCGCCGGCCTCGACGGCCCGGGAGTCGAACGGGTCGTGCAGGATGAGCGTCAAAGACCGCCCATGCCAGGCCCCGCCGGTCCCCTGCCCGCCGGCCCGCAGCACGGCCGTCGCGGGCGTCGCCACATCCTCGGGGAAGTAGCGATCCTCGGGGGGACGGGCGTTGCGATCGCGGTCGGGCGGCCACAGGGCGACAAAAGGCACGCCGAGGCCGTCCGACCCGTAATGGTGGGAGAGCCCCGAGACGTGGTATTCGTCGGCGGGGACAAGGCGCCCGATCCGGTCCGGGGCAAGAAGCCGCGTCGTCCCGGCGGTCGCGATGCCCAGGTGATGCAGGGTTGCCAGCCAGTCGGTTCGGAGGGCCGATTTCGCGAGGATGGGGCTCTTCTGGGCGAGGTCAACGAGGCGCCCGACCGCGGCGTTGTGAGCCTCCTGTGCCCGCTGGCCGATCACTCCCGACCCCTCCAGCGCGATCGACGCGTAGGCCGCCGCGTCGCGATGCAGGCCGATGGCACGCCCCCACGATCGGCACTCGATCGCCCGCGCCCACCTGTGCGATCGCTCGGCTAGCACCAACGCCAACTCGGGGCTCGGGTGCGCGTCGAACCAGTCCTCCAGCCGGCCGCCGGCTCCGTCGAACTCGGCCAGGCCCTCGCGACAGAGGACGGAAAATTCCAGATCGTCGCGACTTCGGGCCTCGCCAGGTCGGCGCATGAGGTCGATCAAGCCGTGAGTCGCCGGCATCCTCTTGGCGCGCACGCCCCCGCACCCCAAGGGAACCGCGACGACGATCGCGAGGGGGATGGCCAGTGGGAATCTTCGCATTTTCGGAGGTTCCCCAAGGCCGTTCTCGCAGGTCGGCACCGACGAACGAAAAAACCCGAGACATGGTCTTTATCGGCCGAGTCTTCCTTGCAGGACAATTTTTCGGCCTGGGCTGATACTGTTGGCGAAAGCGCCTGGGTGGTCAGGAGCGGGGGCCGGGAGAGTGGTACCGGCCGTGATGCGGCGTGAGAATGCCCTGGAGGAGCCGCCTCATATTGGGGTTTGACAATCATTGGATACTGTTGGCGAATTCACGCGGGAGGTCAATAGACCCGAGTTTGGGCAAGATGGGGCCACCTGCGAGGGGGGAATTCCTGGCTTCCGGCGAATGAGACGAATTCGCCAACAGTATCCGCCCGGTTTTGAGAGTCAAACTTGATTGACCGTCCTGTGATAGTCTCGTAAGGTGGGCATGCCCACCAATGGTCGGAAAGAAGGTGGGCGATGCGCACCCTACAAGACTCCGGCTGGGTCACCGGCTGACTCCTCTCATGGACGCCTCGGATTCGCCCCGCTTCGGCCTCATCGGCAGGTAGCGCGGCTGCCAGATCTTCGCGTCGACGAGCCGCTCGAGCTCCTCGGACCGGCAGGGGACGGCCAGCCCGTCACGCTGGGCGGCGGCGGCGACCGCCAGGGCGATCGCGCGCGAGACCCGGCGCGATTCCGCGAGCGGGGGCAGGAGAGGTTCGGCCGGGTCAGGACCCGCCGGCGAGCAACCGGCCAGGGCGCGCGCCGCCGCCATGAACATGGCGTCGCTCACGCGCCGGGCCCCCACTGCGAGGATGCCCAGCCCCAGCCCGGGGAAGACATAGCTGTTGTTGCACTGGGCGATCGGGAACCGACGGCCGCTGTAAGAAACGTCGTCGAACGGGCTCCCGGTCGCGACCAGGGCGCGCCCGTCGGTCCAGGAGATCAGGTCGGCCGGGCTCGCCTCGGCCCGCGAGGTCGGGTTCGAGAGTGGGAAGATGATCGGCCGGTCGACGTGTTCGGCCATCGCTCGGACGATTGCTTCGGTAAAGGTCCCCGGCTGACCCGAGGCGCCGATCAAGATCGTCGGGCGGGCGTTCCGCACCACGTCGAGCAGGCCGATGGCCTCCCCCGGACCCATGCGCCAGCCGACGACCCGATCCTTCGGCTGGGCGAACCTCTGCTGGAACGACCTCAGGCCAGCGAGCCCGTCGTGCAGCAGTCCCGGCCGGTCGATGAGGAAGAAGCGGGAGCGGGCCTCTGGCTCAGCCAGGCCATCCTCGACCATGGCCGCGACCAGTTGCTCTGCGATCCCGCAGCCGGCCGAGCCGGCGCCGAGGATGGCGACCCGCTGGTCGCGGAGCCGCCCGCCGGCGACGGCCACCGCCGCGAGCAAGGTGCCGGTCGTGACCGCCGCGGTGCCCTGGATGTCGTCGTTGAAGGTGCAGAGCCGGTCGCGGTAGCGGTCGAGGATGGGGCCAGCATGGGCCTGCGCGAAGTCCTCCCACTGGAGCAGGACCCCGGGGAACTTCCTCATCACCGCGGCGGCGAAGGCGTCGATGAAGGCATCATACTCGTCCCCGGCGATCCGCTCGTGCCGCCAGCCGACGTAGAGCGGGTCGTCGAGCCGCTCCCGGTTGTTCGTGCCAACATCAAGGAGGATTGGCAGCGTCGTGGCCGGGTGGATGCCGCCACACGCCGTGTAGAGCGCGAGCTTGCCGATCGGGATGCCCATGCCCCCGGCGCCCTGGTCGCCCAGCCCGAGGATGCGCTCGCCGTCGGTGACGACGATCACCTCGACCTGCGGCGAGGCGGCATTCCCCAGGATCTCATCGATGTCATCGCGCTCCGGGTAGGCGAGGAACAGGCCGTGCGGCCGACGGAAGATGTGGCTGAACTGCTCGCAGGCGAGGCCGACCGTCGGCGTGTAGACGATCGGCATCATCTCGGCCAGGTGGTCGAGCAGGAGCCGGTAGAACAAGGTCTCGTTCGTGTCCTGGAGTTGACGCAGGTAGATGTGCCGCTCGAGGTCGGTCAGCTTCGCGCGGTAAGCCTCGAACGCCCGAACTGCTTGCTCGTCCAGCGTCTCTTCGGTCGGCGGCAGCAGGCCGAGCAGGCCGAACGTGCGTCGTTCCTCCCTGGTGAACGCGGTCCCCTTGTTCAACAAGGGGCGCTCGAGCAGGAGGTGCCCGCCGAACGGCACCTCGAAGGCATCGGCACCGATGGTGCCCGACAGGGCCGATTTGATGTCCATCCGTCACTCTCCATGAGGTCGGCCGGGTCAGCCATGGGGCCGTCACACGGAAGGAGGAGTCTGCGCCGGGAGGGCTCCCGTGTCGGCGCTCACCCCACTTTACGGCATGTGGGCCCGGCATTCAAACTCCTCGATGCCGCCGCGAAGTCGGTCCTCGCCTGGCTCGGCGTCCGGAACCCGCGGCGCTCGACCAGCCAGTACTCGTTGTACCGGCGCTTGAACTCTCCGCCAGTTCCTGCTGGAAATCGTCGCTCATGGAGGCGCTGCCGTGGTCATGCCGGATGGCCAGACCCGTGGCGATGCCCCGGTCAAAGCCGCCGAAGTGCTCGCGCACGCCCTGGCGGATCGGCTCCAGGGCCTGGAAGCGGTCGCCCGACATTCGAGGCGTAGATACCGATGCACTCCCCGGTACAGTGATCGATGCGGTCGTCGCGAGTCGCGTCGCCGCGCTGGGTTTTTTCGCCGGCCGACGTCGTCGCGGCCAGAACGATCAGGAGGGCCGCCGACATCGCGCCGATCCGTCGGCGAGAAGGCGGATGGGTCAATCACCGGTCCATTCCTTCGCGGTCGACACGTCCCGGGACGTCCCTATCCCGGGCATCTGGTAGAGGGGCGAGGCTCGCGGCCCGTGACGAGTCCCGGATCGATCACGGTCGGGGTGGTTTACCGTTGGCCGCCGCGACGCGGGTACCCCACTCGCGCATCGTCGGGCTGCAGTCGGTCGGGTCGATGTCGACCTCGATCAGGCAAGGGCCTGCGTGGCCCAAAGCTGTCTTGAGCGCGGCGGCCAGCTCGCCTGCCGTCTTGGCGCGGAGGCCCAGGCCCGCCCCCTCGCCGTGGGTCAGCACGGCCATCAGGCCGGCGTAGTCCCAGTCCTTGATCTTGTTGTACGGCCCCTCGTGGATCGCGTCCTCGATGATGTAGCCGTGGTTGTTCACCAGGACGATGATCGGCCGCGTCCCGTGCCGGATCATCGTCGCGACCTCCTGCGCCGTGAGCTGGAACGAGCCGTCGCCGATCATGGCGATCACCCGCCTGGGCTCCTTGAAGCCCAGCTCGTAGCCGAGCGTGGCGGGGACCGACCAGCCGATCGAGCCGGCCTGGAACTGGATCTCGAAGCGGCAGCCCTCGGGGAGGCGCGTCTCCAGGCCGTGGAACCACGAGTCGCCCGTCTCGACCAGCAGCGCCGTCTCCGCGCCCAGAGCCGCGCGGACCTGGCGGGCGACCTCGGCGATCTTCAGCTTCGCGTCGGCGGCCGGAGGGACGGCGGGGGCGTCGGGCTTCTGTCCGACGCGGAACTCGCGCAGCGAGGAGCCGTTGCGGCGCACCTTCGCGGCCAGGGCAGCGAGGAAGTCGGCGAGCGTCACGTCGGCGTAGGTCGCGCCGGGCAAACGAATTTCCTCGGGCATGGCCAGGACCATCCGCTTCGGGTCGAGCGCCGCGGTGAATCCGGTCGTCGCGTAGTCCGACAGGATCGTCCCGGCGAGCAGGTACGCGTCGGCCGACTCCACGACCGAGGCGACGCCCGGCCAGCTCACGGGCCCCCAGTAGATGCCCACGAATCCCGGGTGGGCCTCCGGGAACATCCCCTTGCCGCCGGGCGCAACGGCCACGGCGTAGCCCGAGGCGTCGGCCAGGGCACGAAACCCCTCGGACGCCCCGGGGCGGCGGAGCTTCGAGCCCGCCACCAGCACCGGCCGCTTGGCCCCGTCGAGCACCTCGGCGGCGTGCGCCACGGCGTCGGCCAGCGCCGCGCGGTCGCTCGCCGGCGCGGCGTCGAACCGCTTCGGCCGTGGCGGGGCGACGGCCAGGGGGGCCACATTGCAGGCGATCTCCAACATCACGGGCTTCCGCCGCCGGACCGCCAAGTCGATCGCCCGATCGATCAGCCCCGGCGCGTCGGCCGCGTGCGCGACGGCGAAGGCCCCGGCCGTCACCTCGGCGTAGATCTCCCGCTGATACTCGTAACGGACCTCGCCGAGCGCGTGGTGGATCAGGCGGTCCTGCGGCCCGGAGTCGCTGTTGATCCCGCCGACGACGGCGAGCACGGGCAGGTCCTCGGCGTAGGCGCAGGCCACGGCGTTCAGGGCGCTGAGGCCGCCGACGCTGTACGTCACGACGAAGGCCGCGAGCCCGTTGGAGCGCGCGTAGCCGTCGGCCGCGTAGCCCGCGTTCAGCTCGTTGCAGCACCCGATCATCTTGAGGCGGGGGTTCGTCAGGAGTTGGTCGAGCAGCACCAGGTTGAAGTCGCCGGGGACGACGAAGTAGTGCCGGACCCCGGCCTGCTCCAGCCGGGTCGCCAGGTAGCCGCCGACGGTGACCGACCCGTCGCACACGGCGGGCGGGGCCTGCGCTACGAGCGGCCCGTCCGCCGCCGCGACGTCCGCGCAGATCAGGCCGGCGGCCGTGGTGCTCATGAACCCGCGCCGCGTCAACTGCGACATGCCGTGATCCTCCGAGGACAATGCGCACGTCTCCCGGGGCGGAGACAGCGCGGATCTCAATACCGAGATTTTAGTTGATGTGGATAGTCTGCGCCGGCGTGTGTTGGTAGGAGGCGGCTAATAGCCCGCCCCGGTTTCAGCACCGACCTTCCCCCACATCGAGCGGTACAAATACGTGAAGTAGCCGGCGACCAGCACGATCCCGACGGTCCACCAGGCCAGCGCCACGCCCATCCCGTAGCGGGCGGAGGCGGCGTTGGAGGCGGTGAGGCTGTAGGATGGGTCGAGGGTCGACCGCAGCCAGAACGGGTAATTGCCCGACAGCGCCGTGGCCACCATCCCGAGCAGGAACGCACAGGAGGAGAGGAACGCCGCAAGCTCCCGGCCACGCCCCAGGAACCGGAAGACCCCGAAGATCCCGGCGGCCGACAGCGCGACGAAGGCGAGGCCCCAGGGGCGTGAGACGAGGTTGGAGAAGGCCTCGGGTCGCACCCATGCGGTGGCGGCGGTCGCCGCGACCCACAGCACGAACACGGCCTTCCACGCCCTCTGGGCGAAGGCAAGGCTGCGCTCCCGGACGGGCCCGGCCGTCCTCCACGCGAGGTACAGGGCGCCGTGACCGGCCAGGGCGGCCAGC
>JBKOZB010000020.1:0-5641 GCA_046744225.1 Planctomycetota bacterium
CGCTACCGGCGGCGGTCCAGGCTCGTGCTGGCGCACCGAGGGGCGATCGCGGGCCTGACGCGGTTCGGGCGCGTCAGCCTGTACGGGGCCGACCTGCTTGCCCTGGGCGGGTGGGCGGGCATCGAGCTGGGCTCGTATGCCGCGGCGCGCCGGCTGGTCTTCGGGCTGGTGGCGCTGGGGCTGGTCATCCCCGCGTCGGTCGCGCCGGCGATCGCGCGGGCCTGGGCGGCGGGCGCGCCCACGGCCCGCCGCCTGATCGCCGAGGCGCTGGCCGCGCTCTGGGCCCTGAGCCTCCCGGCCTCGGTGGGACTGGCGCTGACGGCCGACCGCTGGATGCCCTTCCTGTTCGGCGAGAGTTATCGGCAGGGCGGCCCCTGGCTGGCGCTGGTGGCTGCGCGGCTCCCCTGGCTCCTGACGACCAGCTTCGACCAAGCGGCGCTCGTCTCCTGCCGCCGCGAGACCTGGGTGCTCGACCAGATGCTCAGCCTGTCGGTGGTGGCGGTGGCGGTCGTCCCGTTTGCGGCGGCGTGGGGCGGGCCCTGGGGTGTGGGCTGGGCGGCACTCGGGATCGAGGTCCTCGGCGCGGTCGGAGGCTGGCGGCGGCTGGCGCGGCTCGGAGTCGCGCCACCGTGGCACCATCACGCGGGCGGGGCGGTCGCAGGCTGCGTCGTCCTGGCGGCCGTCTGCGCGATCGGGTCGCATGGACCACTCTGGCTCGTCGTCCTCGCGGGCGCGGCCGCCTACGCCGCGACCTGGCGGACCATCGGAGGGTGCCCGGTATGACGGCCACCTTGACGATCGACCACCCCGCCTACTTCGACCGACTCGCCGAGGTTGAGGCCGCGCACTGGTGGGCGCGGGGCATGTGGCGGCTTGCGGCGCACTGGCTCACCGCCGCGCTGAAGGGCCGGCGCGGCCTGCGCGCGCTCGACGTCGGCTGCGGGACGGGCCAGACGGCCGTCCGACTCGCGCGCCGGCCCGAGATCGCGGGCGTCGTCGGCCTCGACCCCAGCCCCGAGGCCCTCGCCCACGCGCGGCAGCGGCACGACTTTCCCCTCGTGCTCGGCTCCGCCCTCGACTTGCCGTTTGATGACGCCGCGTTCGACGTCGTCACCTGCTTCGACGTCCTCCAGCACCTCCCCGAGCGGGCCGACCGCCGGGCGGCCGCCGAGCTGCGCCGGGTGCTCCGGCCGGGAGGGGTCGTGCTGGTCCGCTCGAATGCCCGGGTGAGCCGGCGAGCGGACCGCTCGGGCTATCGGCCTGACGAACTGGCCGAGGTCTTCGTGGCGTCGGGCTTCGCGGTCCGGCACGCCAGCTACGCGAATTGCCTGCCCGCCCTGGCACAAGAGCTGCGCGGGCAGTTGAGACCCCATTCGAACCGGCGCGGCCATCCCTCGGGCGGCGGACTGCAAATCCGGATGCCGCCGCCGTGGATCAACCGGCTGATGAACGGCGTCGCGACGATCGAGGCGACGGTCGCGGGGCGTTTCGCCGCGCCCTTGCCGTTCGGACACAGCACGATGGTCCTGGCAGTTGTGACCGAAACGAGCATCCTCTCTTAATATTTGTCATCTTTCATCGGCCATTTGCCATCGGGAGAAATTGGCGATGCGGATCGGGATCGATGGGAGCTGCCTGGCCAACCGCCGCGGGTTCGGCCGGTTCGCGCGGCAGACGCTCGCGGCCCTGGCCGAGGCGCCGAGCGATCACGAGTTCGTCGTGTTCGTCGATGGTCCCTCGAGTCCGGGCGTCCGGGTCCCCGAGCGTTTTGAGCGCGTCGTCGTCGCGGTGGACGAGGCCCCGACCCGCGCGGCGTCGGCCGCGGGCCGCCGGCGCGTCCGCGACCTGCTCGCCATGGGGCGGGCCGTGGCGCGCGCGGGGATCGACCTGGTCTACTTCCCGGCGACTTATAGCTTCTTCCCGGTCTGGAACGTCAAGCGGGTCGTGGTCACGATGCACGACACGCTGGCCCTGGCGCATCCCGAACTGGTCTTCCCGACCTGGCAGGGGCGCGTCTCGTGGTCGCTCAAGGAGCACGCCGCCGCGCGCTGGGCCGACGTGATCCTGACCGTCTCCGAATCGGCCCGGCGCGACCTGATCGCCTGGTTCCGCCTGCCCGAAGAAAAAGTGCGGGTCGTGACCGAGGGGCCCGACGCCGTCTTCGGCCCCCGCGATGACGACCCCGAGTCGCGCGCCGTGCTCGCCCGCTACGGGATCGCGCCCGGATCGCGGTTCGTGCTCTACGTCGGCGGCCTGAGCCCGCACAAGAACCTGCCGAGACTGATCGAGGCGTTCGCGATGGGGGCGCCCGATGACGTGGCGCTGGTGCTGGTCGGCGACCTCGGCGACGTCTTCCATACCCACGTCCCTGAGTTGCGCGCGGCAGTCGCGCGGCGCGGCCTGGAGGGGCGGGTGATCTTCACCGGCTTCGTGCCCGACACCGACCTGGTCTTCCTCTACAACCGGGCCTACGTCTTGGCGCAGCCGTCGCTGATGGAGGGATTCGGCCTGCCGCTGGTCGAGGCGATGGCGTGCGGCACGCCCGTCCTGTCCAGCCGCGCGGGGTCGCTGCCCGAGGTTGTCGGCAACGCGGGCCTCTTCTTCGACCCGACCGACGTCGCCCAGATCGCCCACGCGCTGCGCCGATTGCTCGGCGACCCGGCCGAGCGCGACCGGCTGGCCCGGCGCGCGCTCGGGCGCGCCGGACGGTTCACCTGGGCCGCCTCGGCCCGCGCCATGCTCGCCTGTTTCGACGCGCTCGACCCGGCCCGAACCGTAAGGAAGTCGGCATGAAATTCTGCATGCTCACCACGTTCTTCGGGTCGCACAGCTTCGGCGGCGATGCCGCGTTCGTCGATCGGCTGTCGCGGACCCTGGCGCGGCACGGCCACGAGGTCCACGTCATCCACTGCCGCGACGCCTTCGAGATCTCGCGCGGCGACCAGACTCCCCGGCCCTATGAACCCCCGCCCGGCGTGGTGATCCACCCGCTCGAAAGCCCGTTCGGGGCGCTTTCGCCGCTGGCGACTCACCAGACTGGCTTCCCGCTGTTCAAGGCCCGCGCGATCCGCCGCCTCGTCCGCGCGATCCACCCCGACGTTATCCACTTCCACAACCTCTCGCTGATCGGCGGCCCCGGCCTGCTCGGCCTCCCCGCCCCCGGCGCAGTCAAGTTCATGACGACGCACGAGCACTGGCTCGTCTGCCCGCTCCACGTCCTCTGGAAGTTCGATCAGAGCGTCTGCGAGAGGAAAGAATGCGTCCGGTGCTGCGTCCAGGCGCGCCGTCCGCCTCAGCTTTGGAGAATGACACGTCTGATGGATCGCTCGCTCCGACACCTCGACGCCCTCATCTGCCCCAGCCACTCGACGATGCGCGAGCACGCCCGGCGCGGGATCAAGGCACCGATGACCCACCTGCCCTACTTCCTGCCGCACGACTACACCGGCCTGCCCTCCGCCCCCGTCCCAAGCTCTGCGCGCCCGTATGTCGCCGCGGCGGGCCGGCTCGAAAAGATCAAAGGGTTCCAGGACGTCATCGATGTGATGCATCAGTTGCCCGGCCTCGACCTGCGGATCGCCGGCTCGGGCCAGTACGAGGCGGCCCTGCGAGAGCGGGCGCGCGGGCTCGACAATGTCCACTTCGAAGGCCGGCTCGACGCCGCCCGCGTCGCCGCGCTGTTCCGAGGCGCCCGCGCCGTGGTCGTCCCCTCGCTCGTTTACGAAACATTCGGCTATGTCGTGCTTGAAGCCTTCGCCGAGCGCACCCCCGTCGTCGTCCGCAATCTCGGCGCGCTTCCGGAACTGGTAGACGAGAGCCAGGGGGGCCTCGTCTTCGACGCGCCCGACACCCTCGTCGCCTGGCTCCAGCGGCTCGCAACCGACGACGAGCTGCGCGACTCGCTCGGCGAGAACGGCCTCCGGGCCCGCCACGAGGTCTGGTCCGAGACCGAGCACCTCCGCCGCTACTACGCCCTGATCGACAAGCACCGCCGCGTCCGCAAACCTTCCCGGCCGTTCAAGAACACACCATCACGATCCAAACAGCATCAAGGTGAAAACCATTCGTTACCGATCCGCAACTGAGCCGATCTTAGAGTCCCGCATGGCGAATGGCACATGCCAAATGATGAATGGCACATGCCAACTGACAAAACACGGGGGAACTCGGGCCAAGTTGTCATTGGCCATGTCCCATTGACCAGACCGGATTCAGTAATTAAAGCCCCGCGCCTCTCATTACCCATGGCCCGACGATCCCTCGCCGACGGCCTGGGTTCCACGTTAACCTACTCAGTCGTCTCGATTTTCGATACAAGAGAGCGTTCGCCGTTTCGATCGTTTTTCCGGGCGGGGCCGCGGTTTCGTCCGGGAGTTGCTCCGCAGGCCGCTTTCTCCTCCCTTAAGGAAGGACCCATCATCGTGCAGCGTGTTTCATTCCACCCGTTCGTTCTCCGTGCGTTCCTGGCCGCCTCCTCGGTGCTCGTGGCCGGCACGGCGCCGGCGGCCGATCCCCCGGCGGCCGCGCCCGCACACGATCCCGAGGCCCGCCGTCAGCTCGACGAGATCGCCCGGGCGTATAAGGCGCTCGGCGCCTACGCCGACCAGGGCGAGTTCGCCATGAACATGACCATCAACGGCAAGGCGGAGAACCAGACGCTCCCGCTCCACCTGACCTTCGCGCGGCCGAACAAGCTGAACCTCGACGCCGGGGTGGTCCGGATCGTCAGCGACGGCACGACCCTGACGACGGCCGTCGCCCCGCTCAAGCAGTACACGGCCGCCGCCGCCCCCAAGACGGTCAACATGGACACGCTCGCCCAGGGGCCGGCCGGCTCGGTCCTCTTCGGCGGGCCAGTTAGCGCCCCGATGATCATCCTGACCAGTCTGCTCCTCACCGACGACGCCCCCAAGACGATCCTTTCACTGGGTGGGACCCTGAAGGCCGAGCCCGACCAGAAGGTTGGCGACGCGACGTTCCCGGCCCTCCTGCTCGACCAGCCCGAGGGGCCCGACGTCCGGCTCGTCATCGACCCGACGACCAAGCTCCTGAAGTCGATCGACCTCGTCGTCGACGCCAAAGAGATCGCCAGTCGCGCGCCCAAGGAGCTGAAGGTCGAGATCGGCCGGATCGGCTGGTCCGCCGGCGACGTCTCGACCAAGGCCCCCGACGCCCAGGCATTCGCCTACGAGCCGCCCAAGGGGTACACCAAGGTCGAGGCGCTCGCCCGCTCCGGGGGACGGGGCGAGGAGGCGAAGTACCCGGTCAACGACCTCGTCGGCAAGCCCGCCCCCGACTTCACCCTGACCGTCCTCGACGGTGAAGGCAAGACCCGGACGATTGCCAAGGCCGACCTCGCCGGCAAGGTCATCATGATCGACTTCTGGGCGACCTGGTGCGGCCCTTGCCTCAAGGAGCTGCCCGACGTCCAGAAGATGATCGAGGCGTACGCCAAGGACGGTAAGGACGTCGTGGTCGTCGCGCTCAGCCAGGACGACCGCCCCAGCGACCCGACCGAGGTCCGCAAGCTCGTCGAGACGACCCTCGACAAGCAGAAGATCAACCTGACCGGAACCAAGGCCGGCCTGATCGGCATCGACCCGAGCCACTCAACCGGCGACGTCTTCCAGGTCAACGCCTA
>JBKOZB010000319.1:0-4501 GCA_046744225.1 Planctomycetota bacterium
TTCTTGCGGCTGGAATGGCATTTCTTCACCACCGGGGTCAGTGGGTTTGAGGCCAAGCTGAGGCTGGTGCGCGATGCGGTCCGAAACTACCTCGCGCGACCCTTCCTCACGCTGCCCAAACCGTCAACTGCGTAACTCCTAATTTTGTCTGCTTGAAGTTCTCGCGTGATGAACAGGGCGTGACTCGCCCTCCGCTACGCCACATTCTTCCCATACAGCCTGGTTTGTTTCTGCTCGACCCGAAACACCAGGAAGTCCTCCCACTGTTCGTTCAGATACAACGCCCTGACGTGCAGCATCGCCTGGGCTCCTGAGACGGTTCATCGCATCCCCGTTTGCTCCAGCCGGTCCTTGACCAGGTGGCGGCACGCCCCTTCGGCCACTCCACTGCCGATCGGATAGCCTGCCGCCAGATACTCGTCGTACTTCATGTGCTCTCGGTTGTTCTCCAGGTACTCCAACGCCGATTCCACTCCCTTCCGACGGGGACCGCTCAGCCTCCCCTTCGTCAACCGCTGGCGTAGCCCGCCCACAACAGAGCCGACTCGCCCTTGGAGCAGATCACGCAATCGCTGCTCGACGAACTGCCGGGCGACCTTGCTCCCTTCCCGGTTGAAGCAATGGGCCACCGCCCAGAGCCGCTCCAACACGTGGAACAGATCGAGGATGCCGACCGCCTCCGGGAAGTACACCCGCTGGGCCTCCCACAACGCCCGCTCGCCGTCCATCAGGCAGACCACCGGGCGGTCGTGCCCCAGGTTGCGGACACCCAGCTCGTCGTACAACCGGCAGAACAATCCCTCCTTGGCCGTGACAGGCGGCTGTCCCTCAACCTCTCGGGTCATCTCCGCCCAGACGGGCTTGGGCTGCGGCCGGGGACGCTCCTCGGCCTTCTTGTCCCGCAGCACCTCGTCGAGGATGTCCTCGGCCCGGCGGACGAACGGCTCGATGCGGGAGACCGCCCCGACACATGCCATCGGCTTCTTGTTCGCCTTCTCGCCCTTGGTCCGGCGATGGTGGGGCTGGGGATCGTCCTGGGGCGGACGCCGCATCGGTATGCCCTTGCCGTCGGCGGTGACGACCAGGAGCGGGCCTTCCTCCTCGGCCGGAGGTGGCTCCCGGGAGCCCTGGAAAGCCGGGGCGTAATCGGCCAAGGTCCGGTTCATCTGCTCCAAGGTCCGACTCCCCAGCCGCAGGCCCAGCAACGTCTCCAGGGAGCGGCCCGCCGCGGCGAAGGACTCCTTCAGGCAGAACCGCTGACCCCAGTCCTCCAACACGTAGGAGAACTCCCCCTCGGGCAGGCCCAGGCGTTCATCCAGGGGGACGAGTTCGATCTTCTGACCCTCCCTGGTGCCATAGACCGTCCGGCTGATGGTCAACGCGCCGAAGATCGACACGTCCCGGCGGTCGTGGGGCTCGGTCAGTCGGTGGAGGATTCGACCCTCGAGGGTCTGGACCTCCGGCCCCAGGTCGCCGTCACCCTGCTGGGCGACGAAGGAACTCAGCAAGGAGTGCCCCAACGCCAACAGGTATCGCATCACGTCCCGTTCGACTGAGTCGATTCGCTGCCTCTCCTGGGCCGCCTTCTGAACGAGGTCCACCAGTTGGTGGAATTGCTGTTGGGCCTTGAGGGCGGCCTGTTCCGCAGCGATGATCATGCGAGGGCCTCCTTGATGCAGATCCCATCGGGGTGTGCCATCCGATTGTTCTGCCTCAAGGGGGCCTCCTTTGCCACCGTCTGTTGCCACAACTCGTTGTCAGATCACAATGTCCAGTTGAGCGGGCGGTGAGTTACGCCCTGATGAACAACATCTCGTCCGGTCCCGCGCCGCCCGTCTCGTTGCGTGCTCGAACCCGACGCTTCACGGCATCAACCACCAGCGGTCCCTTCGAACCGTCGCGCACCTCGATCCGCGTCCCAGCCTCGTCCGGCAACGCCTCACGCCAGTGATCAACGCGCGGGAACGGATTCTTGGGAGGTCATCCCCGGCTCGAGGATTCCGGAGAAGGTGCGTCGCGGTCGCGGACCCGCGTGTTCGCGGGCACCGCCAGCAGATCCCGTTGGCCGAGATCCCTCAAATCCAGGCAAAAACACGTGGAACGCCCCCTCTCGTCGTCGCCCGCGATCCAACCATGCGGCAGGTATTCTCCGCCCTCGGCCCCCCTCTCCAACGCCAGTTCGTGGCGGGTGCGGAACTTGACCGTCTTGGGCACTCCCGCCTCGTTGCGGCGGGCTCGGTCCTTCGTCCCTTCCTTGGGAAGATACAAACGAAAATTGACAAGCGCATGTTCTTTTCGAGAGACTGGAGATGGGCGAGGAGTCTCAAAAAATTACCGGATAGCCTGTTACAGCAGCGCCGTCGTCTCCGGGTGGCCGAACATCAGGTTGAAGTTCTGCACGGCGACGCCCGCCGCCCCCTTGATCAGGTTGTCGAGGCTGGCCAGGACCAGGACCTTTCCCCGGACCACGCGCAGGGTGACGTCGAAGAAGTTGGTGTGAGCCGAGTCCTTAGTCGTCGGAAGGTGGAGGACGACCCGGACGAACGGGCTCTGCGCATAGAAGGCGCAATAGCGCTCCATCAGGTCGTGCTCGGTGACGGGACTCTTGGGCACGGCGTAGATCGTGGCGAAGATGCCCCGGTCCATCGGCACGAGGTGCGGGGTGAAGATCACCTCGACCGGCTCATTCGAGCCGGAGCCCGAGTCTCGGCCGACGTCGGTGAGGACCTGGTCGATCTCGGGCGTGTGCCGGTGCTTGCCGACGTTGTAGGCCGAGAGGCTCTCGTTGCACTCGGGGAAATGCATGCCCAGCTTGGGCGAGCGGCCCGCCCCCGAGATGCCGCTCTTGGCGTCGATGATGATGCCGATCCGCTCGATCGCGTCGTCGGCGATCAAGGGGGCGAGCGCCAGGATGCTCGTCGAGCTGTAGCAGCCGGGGTTGGCGATCAGGTCGGCCGGGGGGATCGCCGCGCGGTCGATCTCGGGCAGGCCGTAGACCGCGGCGCGGAGGCCGGCGGGGTCGGTGTGCTCGTGGCCGTACCAGTCGGCGTAGACGCGCGCATCCTTCAGCCGGTAATCCGCGCTCAGGTCGATGACCCGTACCCCGCGCTCGCGCAGGGCGGGGACGACCGCCATGCTCGCCGTGTGCGGCAGGCCGAGGAACGCAACCGAGGCGCGCTCGGCCAGCCGGTCGGCGTCGAACGGCTCGCAGGCCAGGTCGATCCGCCCGTGAAGGCTCGGGTGGAGCGCATCGAGCCTCGGGGCCTCGTCCTGCCGCGAGGTCGCCACCGTGATCCGCGCCCCCGGATGGTTCAACAGCAGGCGGATTAGCTCCCGGGCGGCGTATCCCGACGCCCCGACAATCGCCACGCCCACGCCCTTCATGTTGGTTCGCCCCGTGTCTTGGTCGAACTCGAATCTGCCCGCGCACCCGCGCCCCGGCCGAGCCGGAAGAAAACCACCGCCGTTACGAGCCAGGCCAGGCCGGAGACGACCAGGCCCGTGCGTACGTCGCGGCCCGGATATTCCAGAGTCAAGGTCCGGCGGCCAGGTTCGGGGACCGCGACCGATTGCCAGCCCATCGCTCCTTGAATCGGATGGCGCAAGACCGGCGTGATTTCCGCCGGTTTCGACTCGTCCGATCCCATCCAGCGCGCCTGCCAGGCCGGGTCGGCCAGTTGCGAGACGACCACGATCGCCGGCTCGTCTACCGACGACGACTCCACCTCGATTTCGAGCCGCTCGGGTCGCGCCGAGTGGACCGGAAGCGGCCTGGCCCGATCGAGCAGCGCGACGATTTCGGTCGGATCGCCCGACCAGGAATCTAGGATCGCCTTCGAGCGGCCGGAGGTCAAGGGGACGAGCCAGGCGCGGCTCGTCGCCTGAGCGGGCCTCCAGAGAGTAAACGTCGCCGAACGCCCGCCCTGCGCGGCGACCAAGTCGGCCCCGTAGAGCCAGCCGGCGAGCACGCGATCGACGACCATCTCGCTTGCGGTCGGCAAAGTCCCTGACCGCTCGGCGACGACTGTCTCGAACGGGTCGAGCACGCGGATTTCGGCCCCCGCCGCCCCGAGCGCCGCGGCGCTCGGGGTCACGCCCTCCCGCAAGAGCGGCGACTGGGCCAGGAGGGTCAGGGAACGGACAGCAGGGAGGTCGAGCGTCCGGTATGCCCCGACGGGAGCTGCGCCCACGATCATCGGCAGGTTCCGTATCGGGTCGGCCGTGCGCGTCCCGCGCGGCAGCGCCGCGAGACGGGCCAGGACGCGACTCTGCTCGACCAGCGGCCGGATCGGCCCCAGGTCGATCGCGCGGTGCCGACCGAGGGCGAACAAGTCGAGCGCGGTCAGGGCCAGCAGCGCCACGGCGAGGAACCTCCGCCGGCGGGCGAAGAGAGAAAGGATCAAGAGGGCCGAGAGTAGAACATAGGTCTCCCCCAACTCCTGCACGTAGATCGAGACCCGGGCGCGGGCAAACGTCCGCTCGGCCGGCGTGGCCGAGAGTC
>JBKOZB010000036.1:0-15480 GCA_046744225.1 Planctomycetota bacterium
TCTGCCTCTGCCTGGGCGACCTGGTCGATTACGGCCCCGACCCCGCGCTCTGCGTCCGCTGGGCGATGGAGCACGCCCACTTCGCGATCCGGGGCAACCACGACCACGGTGTGGCGCAGGGGGTTCCGGTCGCCGGCGAAAATGGCTACCGCTATCTGACGCGGATCTCGCGCCCCTTGATGTGGGACGCGCTCGGGCCCGACGAACGGCGCTACCTGCTCCAGCTCCCGGTGACGCGGCGGATCACCTTCGGCGGCAAGCGGTTCCTGATGGTCCACGCCACGCCCCGCGACCCCCTCGACGAGTACCTGATGCAGGATCCGAAGCCCTGGGCCAAGCGGGTCCACAACGTGGAGGCCGACATCGTCTGCGTCGGCCACTCGCATATCCAGTTCAACCTGACGGCCGAGGGCGTCGTGGTGATCAACCCCGGCAGCGTCGGCCAGCCGCGCGACGGCGACCCCCGCGCGGCCTACGCCATCATCGACGACAACAAAATCGAGCTGAAGCGGGTCGAGTATCCGGTCGAGGAGACGATCGCGCGGATTGAGGCGTCGCCGCTGCCGGAGCGGGCCAAGCAGATCCTCAAGCAGAGCCTGCGCCTCGGCCGGCTCCCCGAACCCGACTCGGATGCCGAGGCGGAGCCGCGCGACGAGGACGTCGCATGAGCGGCCGGGCGCGGGTCGGCCCCGCTCACTTCGCCCTGTTCACCTCGCTCTATGCGGTACAGGGCGTGGTCGTCGCCTATTTCATCAACTTCAACCAGCTCTACATGGAGGCGTCCGGCGTCGGGCCCGCGACGATCGGGAGCGTGCAGAGCCTGGCGCTCACGCCGTTGATCCTCAAGTTCCTGGGTGGGCCTGTCTCCGATCGAATCAACCTGCTCGGCCTGGGGCACCGCAAGCCGTACATCATCCTGGGTCTGCTCCTCCAGACGCTCGGGCTGCTCGGGCTGGCGTGGGTCAACGCCGGGACCCATCTCAGCGTCTTCACGGCGATCGCGATCGTGACTGTCACGGGCCTGGCGTTCTACGACACCTGCTGCGACGGGATGGTCATCGACGTGACGCCCCCGGACGACCGCTCGCGGATGCAGGGGACGCTTGTCGCCGCGCGGTTCCTGGCCACGATGGTCTGCTCGTCTCTCTTCGGCCTCTTGCTCGACAGCGGCGGCACCGAATCCCGGCGCTATCACCGCGTGCTCTGGATCTGCGCCGGACTGGGGCTGATCCCGCTCGTGCAGGCCCTCTTGGTGCGCGAGCCGACGCGCGCTGCCGAGGCCGAGCGGTTCCAGTGGGCGGCACTCCGGGTCCTGATCGCGCCCCGCTCGTTCGCGCTGCTGGTCTTCGGGGCGGCCTACGCGGTCGTCGCCTATGGAGTCGAGATCAACCTGAGTCCGTACTACGACGCTTTGTATTTCAAGGAGCGCTCGATCGGGGTCCTGGCCTCGGTGCGTTACATCGGGCGGGCGGCCGGGGCGGCGCTCTTGCCGCTGGGGATGTCCCGGCTGAGTCGACGCTGGATCCTGGTGCTCGGGATCGCGGCGCTGGCGGCCTCGACCGCCGGCCAGGCGGCGGTCGGCGGGACGGGCTCGGCGGGCTTCTGGGGCTTCGCCTTCGGCGCGGCCAACGGCTGGGACGACGCGGTCTTCTGCGTCCTGGCGATGGAGGCCGCCGACCCGCGCATGGCCGCCTCGACCTACGCGTTGTTCATGGCCGTCTCGAACGTGAGCGTCGCGGGCGGCGCGCTGTTCGCCAAGGGGAATGAGGCGCTGGGGGGCCGGTACGTGCCAGCCTTCCTGCTGGCCGGGCTACTGGCCCTGGCCGCCTTGCCGCTGATCCCGCCGCTGGGCCACCGCCCTGCGTCTACGCCCGAGCTGTCCCGGGAGCCTCACGATGTCGCCGCGTGACTGGCTGCTCGTTGTCGGGGGCGTCGTGCTGGCGTTGGCCGCGTTCGTCGCGGCCTTGCCCTGGCTGATCCAGCCACTGCTCCGGGTCCTGCTCTGGCCCCGCTACCGCTTCAAGGTGCGAGGGCGCGAGCACCTGCCGAAGACCGGCCCGGCACTCCTGGCCGTCAATCACGTGACCTGGCTCGACGGCTTCTTCCTGGCGGCGACCTGCCCGCGCCGGGGCCGGGCTCTGGTCAACGGCAGCTACATTAACTTGCCGATCATTCGCCACCTGGCCCGCTGGGTGGGGATGATCCCCGTGCCGTACGCCGGCCCCCGGGCCCAGCGCGCGATGTTCGCGGCCTGCCGCGAGGCGCTCGATCGGGGCGAGGTCGTCGCGATCTTCCCCGAGGGCCAGCTCTCGCGCAACGGCCTGACCGGCCCGTTCCTCAGGGGACTCGAAGTGATCCTGAAGGGCCGCGAGCAGATCCCGGTCATCCCGGTCTTCCTCGACAACCTCTGGGGGAGCCTGTTCAGCTATTCGGGGGGCCGCTTCTTGAGGAAATGGCCGCAGGGTTGGCGCCGGACGGTCAATATCGCGTATGGCCCACCGGTGCCGCCCCCCGTGACGACCTTCCACGTCCGGCAGGCCGTGCTGGCGGCGGGCGTCCGGGCCTTCGAGCTGCGTGAGGGGGCGCCCCGTCCCCGCCCCCTAGAGGCGATCGACCCGGCCTTGTCCCACCTCGACCACCCCGAGTTTGGCCCCTTGACGGGCTCGACCGCCGACTTCCACCGCGGCGACGTCCACCAGGTCGGCCACAAGCCCGGCACCGTCGGCCACCCTTTGCCCGGCGTCGCGCTCCGAATCGTCGATGACGCCGGGAACGAGCGTCCGCCCGACGAGGAGGGACGTGTCCAGGCCCTCCTCCCCGGCCGTCCCGATTGGGCCGAGACCGGCCTGCGCGGGAGCCTCACCCGCGACGGGTTCCTTCGGGAGATGACCCACTCAGGAATGACGAAATCCTGATGCCGAATGTCGAACGGAAGGCAGGGAGGGAGGTGAGACCGGATCGGCAAGACGAGGCGAGTTCGATCGGGGGAAGCGCTCTTGACCCAAGATGGGGAAATCCATAGAGTCCGGCCGCCATTCGGCTCACAAGGATGGGCGCGAATGGGCCAATCACGATGAGGGCGCGGCCCGGTTCTCGGGGCGCGTCCGGGGGGTTCTCCCCGACGGTGCGCAAGGAGGCAGGTCGATGCGGCGGACAGACCTCAGGCGCGGTCAGGCCCTCGCGGTCCTGGCGGCGGTCACGGCCCTGGCCCTGGTCGGGGCCGGATCGGCCAGGAAGAAGCGGTACGAGCCGCCCCCGACGAAGGTCGAGGAGACCGTCTCGAACATCGCCTCGATCGTCAGCCGCGCCGAGACCAAGGTCGAGGGCGTCGGCCTGGTCATCGGGCTCGAGAATACCGGGTCCGACCCGCCCCCCTCGTGGTACCGTCAGAAGCTGCTGGAAGAGATGCGGAAGGCGGGCGTCGAGAACGCGAACAAGCTGCTGGCCGACTCGAGGATGTCGATGGTGATCGTCCGGGCGACGATCCCGACGGGGGTCGGGCCGACCGACCGGCTCGACATCGAGGTCGAGACACCCCCGGCCAGCGGCACGACGAGCCTGGCTGGCGGCTACCTGCTCCAGACCCGACTCCGCGAGGTCCTGATCGCCGGTGGGACGCCCAAGGAAGGCCCCGAACAGGCAATCGCCGAGGGACCGATCATGATCGGTACGCCGGCCCAGCCCGACAACCCGAAGGTCGGCCGCGTCCTCGGCGGCGCCCGGGTCAAGAAGGAGGTCCCGTTCAGCCTCGTCCTCAAGGAGAACCGCAGGAGCTTCCGCACCTCGGCCCTGGTCGAATCCGAGGTCAACAAGCGGTTCCACCAGACCGAAGGGGTCGACCAGAAGGGGGTCGCCAAGGCCAAGACCGACCAGTACCTCGAATTGAAGGTCCCCCGCGCCTACCACCACAACCAACCGCGCTTCTTCCGCGTGGTCCAGCTCTTGCCGATGGTGGACACCCCCGCGCTCCGGGTCCAGCGAATGGCGGCCTGGGGCAAGGAGTTGCTCGACCCGAAGACGGCGGGCGTGGCGGCCCTGAAGCTCGAAGGGCTCGGCCCGAACGCAATCGAGCCGCTCAAGGCGGGCCTGGCCAGCCCCAACGCGCAGGTCCGATTCTTCGCGGCCGAGACCCTAGCGTACCTCAACGACGTGTCGGGGGCCGAGGTCCTCGGCGAGACCGCGACCCGGCAGCGCGAGTTCCGGGCCTACGCTCTGGCCGCCCTCGCCGCTCTCGACGAGCCGGCGGCGCACATGATCCTCCGCCGCCTGATGGACCAGCCCGACGTCGAGGTCCGCTACGGCGCGTTCGACGCCCTCAAGACGCACGACGAGAACGACCCGTTCCTCGGCCGGGTCCACGTGATCGAAGAGCCCCCCGATCCTGACGCCGAGGAGGCCGGCGAGTCGATGTCGATGGCCATCGCCGGCGCCTCGCGGCGGCGAGACCGGCAGGAAGACCCGTTCGCCCTCTACCTCGTCGAGTGCGACGGCCCGCCGATGATCCACGTCGCCTGCACCCGCCGGTGCGAGATCGTCGTCTTCGGCCGGAGCCAGAAACTCCTCACCCCGCTGGTCCTCGGCCAAGGGGCGATCCTGCTCAACGCCGCCGATGGCGACGACTCGCTCCAGATCAGCAAGATCGTCCCGAGCCGGTTCGGCGACTCCGATACCAAGATCACGTCGTCGCTCGAGCTGGGCGACGTGATCCGACGGACGGCCAATCTCGGCGCCAAGTACCCGGAGATCGTCTCGATCCTCCAAGCCGCCTCCACGCAGAAGAACCTGCCCGGCCCGCTTGTCGTCGATGCCGTCCCCGGCACCAGCCCGGAGTACATCCAGGCCGCCATTCTAGGCAAGGACACGACCGCCAAGAAGGACGACGCCGTTAAGAAGACCAAGCTCGAAGAGACGACCAAGAAGAAGCCAGGCGACTTCTTCGGCCTCTTCCGCCGCCTGGCGAAATGAGTTGAGGCGATTCCCCCACCGTTCCCACCCGAGGGGGGGACGTCTCATCTCCCGCCCTCAAACCACGCCCTTTTCCCACAAGTCGCCTCGATTGACCATTCCCCCCGGTCGGGATGAATCTCGGGATTGGCTCGTGTGTTCGAGCATGTCCTGACCCATCCTAAAGTCGCACGCCGCGCCGTTCGAAAAATACTCTTGACGGTTAGGTCCGCTCCGGCAAGGAGGCGAGTGATAGACCCCTTGGATGGCCCCGGACCGGACAACCCCTCGCTCTCACGAGGGGTTGTCTCGTGCCTCATCGGTGGGATGCGGGCCGAGCTCCCGCGGCCCACCCGCGCGGTCTTGGCGGCTGTTCGAAGCATAAGATTAAGAATACACAGCGGCTATGGCGTGCAGGGCGATGGGGAGCGGGAGCGGGGTCGGAGCGTCGTTCACGATTGCTGTCTCTCGCGGCGAGGGTTGCCGTTCTCACGGATGCCCTGCCGTCGAGCCGGGACTGTTACCGCGCCGACATGGGTCAAACCGGAGGGGTGAGGAAACCTCCGAGGTCTCGCACCAAACCTGGGCGAGTGGAGTCCTCGATATGAAAAAGGTGTTTACAACCGGTCAGGTCGCGAAGATTTGCAAAGTCGCGCCCCGGACCGTTAGCAAGTGGTTCGATTCGGGCCGCTTGCGTGGATATCGCATTCCCGGCTCGCAGGATCGCCGCATCCCGCGCGAGCATCTACTTCGGTTCCTCAAAGAGCATGGGATGCCGCTTGGGGACCTCGAAGCGGAAGTCTATCACAAGATCCTGGTCGTCGGCGCCGACGCTCCGCTCTTGGCCAGCCTTCGCGAGCAGCTCCGCGAGGGGGATGATTTCCGGATCGAGACGGCCGCCTCGGGCTTCGAGGCTGGCATCCGCGCCGAGAGCTTCCATCCTGATTGTATCGTCATCGACTTGGCCGTTGGCCGAATCGAGGCCGGTCAGATCGCTCAGAATCTGCGCAAGAGCCAGGACCACCAGAGCATAATCCTGATCGCCCTGAGCAGCGACGAACCCAGCGAGGAGATCTACGCCCTCGGCTTCAATGATGCGTTCAAGAAGCCGTTCGACGGCGCCCTCCTGGCCGAGCGGATTCGCCGCCTGATCTCGCAGAAGAAGGCCGACGAGCCCTGACCTGACCCCGATCCGTCGCACGCGGTCCCGCTTGCGAACGTCCGACGAGCCCAAGGTGCGTCCTGGCCATCTCCCAGGACCTGCCTCGGGCTCGTTCTCTTCCCACCCGCCCGATCCGATTCCCTTTTCCGGAACGTCTCGTACCCCGGACCACGATGATTCATAATGAGCGGACCGCGCCGTCGGACTGCGGCGTTGATTGTGCGGACTTCTCTTTTCAAATTTTTCAAATTTGAAATCTTGGTTTTGACCTCGTTCCGCGCGAAACCCCTCGGCCCCCGATGCCCGCAACCGATGATCCGCCTCATTTCTGGACTCCCGGCCGGCTGGCCCTGGCGCTCGGGATGGCCACCGGCCTGGCGGTACTGCTGACGCTGGGCGATCCCGGGCTGACGATCGACGAGCCGCTCGACGTGCGGCCCGGCCGGACTTACGTCGCGACCCTCCGCGCCCGAGGGTGGCACTTCTTCGACCGCGATGTGGTGGACGCCGTCTACCGCGACAATGCCGAGCATCCGCCGCTCGGCCGCTGGCTGCTCGGGATTGCCTCGACGCTGGGCGAGCCGTTCGAGGTGCTCTTGTGGGGCAAAGACCCGGTCGGGCAATATGTCCTCTCGGGCCGGCTCGCTCCGGCGACGGCGTTCGCGGTCCTGGTCGGCCTGGTCGTTGTGGCGACCGCCCGGCATTACGGTCGAGGGGCGGGCCTGGTCGCGGGCCTGGCGCTCGTCGCCATGCCGCGCGTCTTCGCGCACGCCCACCTCGCCGCGCTCGACACCTTTATTAGCCTCTTCTGGACCCTCGCCTTGCTCCGCGTTGAGTGTGCGCTGGGGCGCCCGAGGCCGGTCGTCGCGATGGCCGGGGGCGGCGTCTTTCTCGCCTTGGCCCTCCTCACCAAGATCCACGCCTGGTTCCTGATCCCGATCGTGGGGGTCTGGGCGCTGACGCGGCTCCGCCGGGCACGGGCGCTGGCGGCGGTTACTGCCTGGACTGCGACCGGCTTCGCCCTGTTCGTCCTGGGCTGGCCCTGGCTCTGGTACGACTTCGTCCCGAGGCTCCACAACTACTGGGGGACCGGCATCGTGCGGGTCGCGATCCAGGTCCAGTACTTCGGGCGGGTCTACGTCGATCGGGACGTCCCCTGGCATTACCCCTGGTTCTACTTCGCAGTGACGGTTCCGGTCGGCCTGCACGCGCTGGGGGTCCTGGGACTGGTCCAGGGCGTCCGGAACCGCCGCGCCGACCCGTTCCCGCTCCTGCTGGCCGGCTCGATCGGCGTATTCCTCGTCCTGTTCAGCCTCCGCGTTCCGGTCTACGACGGCGAGCGCCTGTTCCTGCTCGTCTTTCCGCTCTGGGCGATCCTGATCGGCCGTGGGTTCGCCTCGGCCTGGTCGGCGGCGAGCAGACGACCCGGGCTGAGGTGGGCCCTGAAGGTAGTCCTGCTCGTGCAGGGCTACGGGGTCGTGGCGCTCCATCCGTTCGGCCTGAGCTACTACAACGCCCTGGTCGGCGGACTCCCAGGCGCCGAGCGGCTGGGCCTCGAGCTGACCTACTGGGGCGACGCCGTCGATCGCATCCTGCTCGACCGCCTGGTGCGCGACCTCCCGCCGGACGCCCCGGCCGCGCTCGCACCGACGCTCTATCCAGGGCAGGGGGCCCAGACCACGAACCGGACCATGTTCCGCCGCGGCCTCGTGCTCCAGGACGAAGAGGCCGCTCCCCGCACCCCTTGGGTCGTCGTCTACCGCCGCACCGCCTACTGGAGCCCCGAACTCCGCGAGCGCCTCTCCCGCAACCTGCCCGTCTTCACCCGATCCCGCCAGGGCGTCTGGTTGTCGGGGATCGTCGGCAGCGGGCGGTAGGCAGTTAAGTAAGCCTGGATCGTCGCGGTTCCTCTCAGGGGTTCGGTACACTTGAGCTTTACTGCTTGCTGTCGACTGGCCACTATTCCCTAGCTCCTCTAGCCAATCGAAGGGCAATTTGTAAAATACGTTCAGAAGAATTTGAACAACGAGGCCTCCGGCCATGAGCGACTTGACGCACTTTGATGAGGAAGGGGCTAGCCGGATGGTGGACGTCTCGGACAAGGAGATGACGGCGCGGACGGCCCGGGCCAGCGGCCTGGTCCGGATGGCGCCGGAGACGCTGGCGTTGATCCTCGATGGCCGGATGGCTAAGGGGGACGTCTTTGAGGTCGCGCGGCTGGCCGGGATCATGGCGGCGAAGCGGACCGGAGACCTGATCCCGCTCTGCCACCCGCTCGGGCTCGACAGCGTGGCCGTCGCGTTCACCCCGGTCGATCCGAGGACCTTGCGGATCGAGGCCATCGTCAAGGTCGAGGCCCGGACCGGCGTCGAGATGGAAGCGCTGACGGCCGTCAGTATCGCCGCGCTGACGGTTTACGACATGTGCAAGGCCGTGGACCGCGGAATACTGATCGACCAGGTCCGGCTCGAAGAGAAGACCGGGGGACGCCGTGGCGTCTATTGCCGCAATCCGGGGGAGGTCGGCGGCTCGGCCACCTCATGACACCCCGTGAGCTGGAGAACGGAAACCCGAATTGTCCCGGGATGGACGGTGATTTTTCTCGTTCGGGATGGAACGACAGCGCTCGTGATTTTCGGGATCCGGAGTCGACCAGGAAACGAGGCTCGGCTGACGTATCGGAGGCTGGCGATGTCCTCGCAACCGTTGCTCAAATCGGATGAGATCAGCCGAAGGCTCGCGGCGCTGTATGCTCCCATCGCCGGGGAACTGACCGAAGCCGAACAGATCTTCGAGACCGAGCTTGGGAGCCGATTCCCGTTTGTGCAAAACCTGGTGGCTCACTGCTCCGATTTCCGGGGGAAGCGGCTCCGCCCGGCGCTGGTGCTCCTGAGCGCTCAGGCCTGCGGTGTGGTCCGGCCGGCGCACCCGGTGCTGGCGGCGGTCGTCGAGATGATCCACACGGCCACCCTGGTGCACGATGACATCCTCGACGAGGCGATGATTCGCCGGCACGCGGCGACGGTCAACGCCGAATGGGGGAATGAGACCGCCGTCCTCCTGGGCGACTATCTCTTCACACACGCCTTCCACCTGGCTGCCTCGCTGGAATCGACCCTCGCCTGCCGCTGGATCGGCCGCGCGACGAACCTGGTCTGCGAAGGGGAGATGCAGCAGGTCCACAACCGGGGGAATCTTGACCTCACTGAGGACGACTACTTCGTCATCATCCGGGGAAAGACTGCCGAACTGACCGCCGTCTCGTGCCGCCTGGGAGCCCACTACGCGGATGCCCCTGAAGCGACCGTCGTGGCTCTCGAGGAATACGGCCGCGACCTGGGCGTCGCCTTCCAGATCGCCGACGACGTCCTCGACATCTGGGGCGAGGAGCGGACGACGGGCAAGAGCCTCGGCACCGACCTGGAGAAGCAAAAGCTGACGCTCCCCTTGATCCGCCTGCTCGCCACCGCCCCGGCCCCGACGGTCCACCGCGTCCGCCACCTCCTGGCCAAGGCCCACGCCGAGCACCGGCGCGAGTTGCGCCCCCTGCTCGAAGACTCGGGCGCACTCCAGTACGCCTGGGAACGCGCCAAGCAGCAGGCAGCGCGTGCCCTCGCCGCGCTCGACGTGCTCCCCGAGTCGAAAGCGAAGGGCGTCCTGCGGACCCTGGCGCATTACGTCGTCCGGCGCAGTTCCTGAGCCCTCGTCGCGCGGTGTCCTCTCCCGTCCCCGACCTGCATCTCCCGTCCGCGGGCCGACCTGCGCTCCACGTCCGCTCCTAAGTTTTTTTCCCCAAAAATAATCTTTCAAAAGGGATTTGTTTGCAATTTCGGGAGAATCGAGTTTTCCTTCGAGGCAAAGAATATGCTATAAGTCAATATCATGAAGCTCGAACAAAAGCTCCTCACCGAGATGGTCCGCCGCGGGCTGAACGGCCAGAAGCTCGCCCGGATCTCGCAGGTCAGCGACTCGGAGATCTCGCGGATTCTCGCGGGAAAATCTCGGCCTGGCCTGGAGAACGCCTTCCGGTTGGCGAAGGCCGTGGGGGTCTCGCTCGACTACCTCGCCGACGACTCGCTCGACTCCGACCCGGCCCAGTCGTCAGACCCGTTAACGACGGAGGAGCGCGAGGTCCTCGATCTGGCACACGGGATCGGCTGCGCCCGCGCGGTCCGCATCCTCGACATCATCCGTTACTTGGGATGCGACATCGCAATGCACCGGCTCCTCGACGCCAAGCCGATCGTCGAAGTTAGCGACGAGGCGCGAACCACGGCGCCCGCCCCGACGGCGGTGCCAACCCCGCGCGCCAGCTCGGCCTGATCCGTTTCCAGGTCGAATGGTCAGAACCGCTTGCGCTGGCGACTCGACGGGATGTGCAGGGTCCGCCGATACTTGGTCACGGTGCGTCGAGCGACGGGGAAGCCGTGGCGGCCTAGCTCCTCGACGATCTCCTCGTCGGAGAGCGGGTTCTGCTTGTCTTCCTTGGCGATGATCTCGAGCAGCTTCTGCTTGATCGTGTCCCAGGCGACCTCCTCGCCATCGGCGGTGGTCGTACCACCGCCGAAGAACCGCTTGAGTGGGAAGATCCCGCGCGGGGTCTGCACCCACTTGTCATCGACCGCACGGCTGACCGTGGTGACGTGAACGTGGACCCGGTCGGCGATCTGCTGCATCTTGAGCGGCTCGATCGCCTCGGGCCCCTTGTCGAGGAACTCTTTCTGGTGCTCGATGATCGCGCGGGCGACCTTCAGCAGCGTGTTCCGCCGCTGCTCGATCGACTCGATCAGCCAGCGGGCCGACTGGATCCGCTTCTGGATGAACTCGCGGGCCGCCGGATCGGTTGACTTGTTCTTGAGCTGCTTCTGGTAGTAACGCGAGATCGCCAGTTGCGGCGTGTGGTCGTCCACCAGCCGGACCTCGTACTCGCCGTGCTCGTTCGCCTCGACGATCAGGTCGGGCACGACGTACTGGGCGTTCTCGGGCGAGTACCGCGAGCCGGGGCGCGGGTTGAGCCGGCGCAGGTGCTCGATCGCCTCCTTGATCTTGTCGATCGAGATCCCCGTCTTTTTTTCAATCGCGGGCAGGCGATTCTGCTGGATGTCGTCGAGGTGGTTCGCGATCAGAACTTGGAGGATGTCGCGGCAGGGGACGTCGGGGGTCAACTGGAGCAGCAGGCACTCGCGCAGGTTGCGGGCGCCGACGCCGGGCGGGTCGAGCATTTGCACCAGCCCAAGGGCTTGCTCAGCCTGCGCGAGCGTGGCGTCGCCACCGAAGTCGCGGACCACCTCGCTTAACTCGAGGTTTAGGAACCCGTTGTCGTCTAGGTTGAAGATGATGTACTCGGCTAGGGCCCGGATGGTCGAGTCGCTGTCGAAGAAGCCGAGCTGGTCCGACAGGTCGTCGTGTAGCGAGCGGGGACGCGAGGCCATGTTCTGCATCGCGTCGTGCTTGCGGTCAGCCTCTTCGCTCAGCGCGGCCCGGCTCATTCGGTGCGTCTCACCGAACGACTCGGCCCAATCATCCTGACCGTCGAACTCATCGAGCGTCGGCTCCTCTTCGGGCTCCGGCGCCGGCGCCTCGTCCTCCGCCTCGGGCGCGGGTGTTTCCCGCAGATCGACCAGGACCGGGTTCTCGCTCAACTCTTGGTCGATCCGTTCTTGCAACGCCATCAAGGGAAGCTGCAAAATCTCCATCGACTGGATCATGCGAGGCGCCATGCGGAGTCGCATGTCGGTCCGCATCTGTTGGGAGGTGTCGAGACGCATGGTCCTGAATTCCGCCGTGGAAGAACAGAGAGTAACCGAAGAATTCGAGCGTGAGCCACGTCGCGGATGTCGATGAATCGTTGCGAGCGCCGAGGGTGACTCGCGGAGAGACGCCGCGTTCAACTACAACCCCGGGCGCATCGTCGTACTGTTCTAAGCAAAGCCAATGCCGTCGTTACCCTCGACCCCGAAAAATTGTGATTCACGGAACTTCTCGCCCCGCCAGGACCATGAGTCGGCGAACGAACGGTCCGAGAGGAAAGGGAGAGACATCCAAAGTGGCGGCATGGGGATGCCGTCGATCTACGTTCTTAACGCCGTGGAGATCCTGAGGGTTCATCTCGATTTCGCCATCTTCGGCCATTTTCGTGGGAGACAACATCACGTTTCGAACTAGAATCGTTGTCGGCCGTTCAGTGCATCGGCCAACATTTCCTTGTTGGCGAACTCCAGGACGCTCCCCGAGGCGAGGCCGCGCGCCAGCCGGGTGATCGGCACGCCGGTCTCGGCCAGGCGGTTGGCCACGAACAGGGCGGTTCCGTCGCCTTCGAGGTTGGGGTTGGTGGCCATGATCAGCTCCCGGATCGTGCCCGAGCAGACGCGCGCCTCCAGGGCATCGATCGTCAACTGTTCGGGTCCCATTCCTTGCAAAGGAGCCAGTCGGCCGAGCAGGACGTGGTAGATTCCGCCGAAGGTCCCGGCCCGCTCCAGCGCGATCAGGTCGCGGGGCTGCTCGACGACGCAGACGAGGCCAGGGTCGCGGCGCGGGTCGCGGCAGATGGCGCAGAGGGGCTCGTCGGCCTCGGTCAGGTTGAAGCAGGCCTGGCAGTAGCGGACCCGGTCCTTGACATCGCGGATCGCCTCGGCCAGGGCCAAGGCCTCCTCGGCCGGGCACTTCAGGATGTGATAGGCCAGCTTCTCGGCGGTCCTCGCCCCCACGCCGGGCAGGCGACCGAACGCCGCGATCAGCCGGTCCACCGCGCCGGAGTAGCCCGCCATGGATCAGACCCCCTCGCCCGGCCCCAGCAACCCCGAGAGGCCGGGGATCGGCAGACCACCGGCCAGCGACGAGAGCGACCGAGCCGCCGCCTCGCGCGCCTTGGAGAGGCCCTGGTTGACGGCCGCCGTCACGAGGTCCTCGAGCAGCTCGGTGTCGCCGTCGGCCAGGAGCTTGGGCTCGATCCGGACCGAGACGACCTCAAGCCGCCCGTTGACCCTGACCGTCACCGCGCCGCCGCCGGCAGTCCCCTCCACTTGGAGCTGGCCGAGCGACTCGGTCGCCTTCTCCACGGTCTCGCGCAGTTTCCCGGCATTCCGCATCAGATCAGCGAAATTTCCTAAGTTATTGAACACAACAAAGCCTTTTTCTCGTTCGAAGTCAGATCGCCGCACGGACCCCGGCCCGTGCTCGACGGAAAGCCGGTCCACACAGGCGACTAGGGGCAGAAGGACTGAGGAGAATCCTCCTCGAACTCCAGAGGTAAGGGACGTGCCTCGAACAGCTCGACCACCTTCTTGATCATCGGGTCCCCGTCCACGACGTCGCGCCGGGGCAGGGGGGCCGAAGGAGTTTCCAGAGCCATCTTGGCGTCCTCCACGGCGAGTTCGAATCGAACGGTCAGCGACTTGTGCAGCACACGTTGCAGCGATTGTTCGATCTTCGCTCGCGCCTCATCGGTGTCGCATTTCTCAGCGACCCAATTGTACCTCTCGCTCAGTCCGATGACCAGAACGTTTGGCCCCGAAATTGCTATCGGCGTGACCTGACTCAAAGCGAAGCCGAGCCCGGCGCCGACTTCCTTGATCACCTCGGGCCAGGCTTGCTGGACGGTGTCGAGGCTTAAAATCGGCTGGAAAGCCGGTGCTCCGTCCTCACGCGAGGCGGGACCAGAGGGCGACTCGGGAGTGGTCGGAACGGCCCGCGGCGGGTCACGGGATTCTAACTTTTTTTTTACAGAACTTCTCCCCGAGGCGGGTGCCGGCGCGCCGGTCTCCAGCGCGGCCAGGCGAGTGATCACGTCGCTCAGCTCGCTGAGGTTCTCGAGCCGGGCGACGCGGACCAGGGCCACTTCGACGACTAGTCGCCCAAGCGGGCTGTCGCGGAGCCGTCCCCGGGCTTCGGCCAGGATTTGCAGGGCGGCCAGCACCGAGTCGAGCGGCCAGCGCTCGACGACCGCCTGGAGCCGGGGGCGCTGGCCGGGCGTCGCTGCCAGCAGCGTTGCCTCGGCACCGGCGGCCAGGACCATCGCGTCACGGAGGTACTCCAGGACCCCGTTGAGCAGATCGACCGGCTGCACCCCCTCGCCCGCGGCCTGCTCGATCTGCCGCAAGACCGAGGCCACGTCGTGGCCGGCCAGGGCGTCGATCAGGTCGAGCAAGCGCTCGTCGCTGGCCGTGCCGAGCAGCCGGTGGACCCCTTCGACGGTCAGACGCTCGCCCCCGGCCGCGAGGAGCTGCTCCAGGAGCGACTGCGCGTCGCGCATCGAGCCGTTGGCGCGACGGGCAACCGTCCGGAGCGCCTCGGTCTCGGCCTCGACGCGCTCTCGGGCGCAGATCGCCGCCAGGGTCTCGACGATCTGCTCGGGCGCGATCCCGGCGAAGTCGTACCGCTGGCACCGCGACAGGACGGTGATCGGGATCTTGTTCGGCTCGGTCGTGGCGAAGAAGAACTTGACATGCTCGGGGGGCTCTTCCAGCGTCTTCAGGAGCGCGTTGAACGCCCCACTCGAGAGCATGTGGACTTCGTCGATATAGTAGATCTTGTACCGGGCGCGGCTGGGGCGGAGGCTGGCGTTCTGGCGCAGCTCACGGACCGCCTCGACCCCATTGTTGCTGGCGCCGTCGATCTCGATGACATCGACGTCCTGCCCGACGGCGATCGCCTGGCAGATGTCGCAGGTCAGGTCGGGCTCCTCGGTCGGCCCCTTCGCGCAGTTCAGACACTTGGCGAAGATCCGCGCGATCGAGGTTTTGCCGACCCCGCGGGTCCCGCAGAAGAGGTACGCATGGGTGACGCGGTTCAGCCGGATCGCATTGCGGAGGGCCTGGACGACGTGATCCTGACCGACGACCTCCTCGAACCGCTGCGGGCGATAGCGCCGGGCGACGACGGTGTAGCCCGACGATTCGGTCGGCGCAATCGCCGGTTTGGCTGGGACCACGAGGCGCGCTCCGTCGGGCCGCGGGGATGGAAAGGCGATCCGCCCTGTTGAAGGATGATCAGCCGGGCCCTGCGCCGCGCGAGTGATGCGGGGGTCGGGGTGAGCCGGGGAGGTCCTCCCGGGCACATGAAGGCGATGCTTATGGCTGCTGCGTTCCCGCCCTGACCAGGTTCGCAAGCCCCCATTGCCCGGGTCCCCCCCGGCTCACCCCGTCCCCCGCGTCATTGGCGCGGCGCGGGGCCTGGCCAAGACTTCAATTGTCAGGAATCGGTCCCCCCTACGCAAGGCCAAGATTGCGCGGCTACAATTCAGAGGAAACGAAGAGAGACTTCCGCGGCAAAGACCTTGCGGACCATGTCCGAGTTGATAACGATGGTAGTGTAGAGTTACGAGGGACGGGTGTGTTGCGGTACCAGAGGGACCCGGGGTCTCCGGAGGCCGGACG
>JBKOZB010000171.1:0-3634 GCA_046744225.1 Planctomycetota bacterium
GCCCTTGACAGCGGAAGAACCGTTTCATGGCCGGAACCCTCCGGGTCTTGAGCGGCGGATGAGGGGAACGATGCCCGTGGTCGTGGCCCGGCGGGGTCAGATCGGCGGCGATTCCGATCGGCCCCGCCCGGTCGCTTTCGCCTCGCGCCGACGTGCCGTCAGGACGCGCTCCGTGTAGCCGTTCGGCTCGGCACGCCCCCGGAACACCAGATCGAGCGCCGCGCGGAAGCCGAAGCTCGCGTCGAAATCGGGGGCCATCGCGCGATAGTTCGGATCGCCCGCGTTCTGACGGTCCACGACGGCCGCCATCTTCCGGAACGTGCCGATGACCTGCTCCCGGTCCGTGATGCCGTGATGGAGCCAGTTGGCGATGTGCTGGCTGGAGATCCGCAACGTGGCCCGGTCTTCCATCAGGCCGACGTCGTGGATGTCCGGGACCTTCGAGCAGCCGACCCCCTGTTCGACCCAGCGGATCACGTAGCCGAGGATGCCCTGCGCATTGTTCTCCAGCTCGCGCTGGATCTCCTCCGCGGTGAGGGTTCGGCCGACCATCAAGGGCGGGGTGAGGATGTGGTCGAGGCTGGCCCTCGGGCGGTGGGCCAGTTCGGCCTGCCTGTGGGCGACATCCACCTCGTGGTAATGCAGGGAGTGGAGCGTGGCGGCCGTCGGCGAGGGGACCCAGGCCGTGTTGGCCCCGGCCTTCGGGTGCGCGATCTTCGTCTCCACCATCGCGTGCATCCGGTCGGGCATGGTCCACATCCCCTTGCCGATCTGGGCCTTGCCCGGCAGGCCGGTCGCGATGCCGATGTCCACGTTCCAATCCTCATAAGCCAGCATCCAGGGGGTGTTCTTGATCTCCATCTTGGGGATCATCGGCCCGGCCTCCATGCTCGTATGAATCTCGTCCCCGGTCCGATCGAGGAAGCCGGTGTTGATGAACACGACCCGATCCCGAGCCTCGCGGATGCACTCCTTGAGGTTGACCGTGGTCCGCCGTTCCTCGTCCATGATCCCGATCTTGAGCGTGTTCCGCGCCAGTCCGAGGGCATCTTCGACTCGGCCGAAGAGCTCGACGGTGGCGGCGACTTCTTCCGGGCCGTGCAGTTTCGGCTTCACGATGTAGACGCTGCCGGCCCTGCTATTGCGCAGCTTGCCCAGCCCCTTGAGGTCGTGGAGCGCCGCCAACGTCGTCACCATCGCATCCAGGAAGCCTTCGGGAATGGGCCGGTCGTCCGACGTGGTGACCGCGTCCGTCTCCATGTGGATCCCGACGTTGCGGATCAGGAGCAGGCTGCGTCCGTGGAGCGTGAGCGTGCCGCCGTTCGGGGTGGTGAAGGTCCGGTCGGGGTTGAGCCGGCGCCTCATGGTGCGGCCGTCCTTCTCGAAGGACGCTTCCAGCGTGCCCCTCATGATACCCAGCCAGTTGCGATAGACGCGCGCCTTGTCCTCCGCGTCGACGGCGGCGACCGAGTCCTCACAGTCCATGATGGTCGTGACCGCGGCCTCCAGGACGACATCCTTCATGCCGGCCGGATGGTCCTTGCCGATCGGGTGATTGCGGTCGATCTGGATCTCGATGTGCAGGCCGTGATGCCGCAGCAGGAGGCTGCGGAGCCGGCCGTTCGCCTCGGCGTAGCCGACGAACGCGGCGGGATTGGCCAGCCCGACCTGCTCGCCGCCCTGGAGAGTTGCGAGGAGTTCCTTCCTCCCCTGGCGGTCTTGCAGGCGATACTCGATCACGTCGGAGTAGCTCCCCTTCTGGAGGCCGAGATGCCTGTCGAGGAAGTCCTCGGCGTGAGCAATCACCCGGGCACCCCGGACGGGATTGTACGCGCCCTGCTTCTCCGCCCCCTCCTCTTCGGGGATCACGTCGGTCCCGTAGAGGGCGTCATAGAGGCTCCCCCAGCGGGCGTTGGCCGCATTGAGGGCAAAGCGGGCGTTATCGACGGGCACGACGAGCTGGGGCCCGGCAACCTCGGCGATCTCCGGATCGGTGCCGGCCGTCGCGATCCGGAAGTCCGCGCCTTCGGGCACGAGGTAGCCGATCTCTCGGAGGAACGCCTCGTACTTCTGCTTGTCCACGGCCTGCCCGCGACGCTGCCGATGCCACTCGTCGATCCGCGCTTGCAAGCCATCGCGTCTGTCGAGCAGTTGCCGGTTCTTCGGCCCCAGGTCGCGGACGATCGCGCCGAGGGAGGTCCAGAACGCGCCCGGATCGATGCCGGTCCCCGGGGCAATCTCGTCCCGGACGAGGTCGATCAGACTCCTGTGCACTTTCAATCCGCCGACCTGAACGTATGGTTCCATGGTGAACTCCCTGGTGGCAGGTCTCATAGATCAATTGCCACTACTTCATGAACGAGGATGGACGGTACGGTGAGACTCAACACGCCGCTCGCCGCCTCCACTTCCAGAGGTTGTGCCGAGCGTCAGCAGACGGATGGCCTTGGCCTTCTTGCCCTCCCCCTCCCGACTGGACCCGATATTAGCCGATTTGCACGGGGGTGACCCGTTGAATTCGGCCGAATCTTTCCAGATTTTCTGACTGTCTGCCCCACGGGTGGGCTCGTCGGCAGGCGGGTGGGCGATGTCCAGGTGGACGGGCAGATCAATATCGTCATGCACCAGAGCGCGGCGGGTGTGAGCATTAACCCGGCTCACGACGTCATCCTCGGCCCGGGCGACAACCTCTTGGTGATCGCGCCGATGGAGCGATTGCTTGCGTTGGAGGCGGTCAATCACGCCGCCGACGCCGCCAAGTAACCGGGGACTTCGATGGCGACCGGGTCCAAGCCATCTGGCAGCGTGATCATCGACGAATGGTAATCGTTTCAATATCGCCCCGCGCTGGGTAATTCTTACCAGCCGACACTCCCGATCATGCCGACGATTCTGGCAAGGTGGCCCAGCGGGAGAGAAAAGATGCCCTGATTCCTCGCCTGGCACGGCCATTGCTCAGACAGAGATGCGCTGCATCCCGCTGGAAGGCCCACCGCATCATTCGACCGGCGCGGCGGGATCATTCGTCCTGTCTGCCTACCCTTACACGACGCGCTTCCCGATCGCCTCCTGGCTTGCTTCGCGGCTAACCAGATCGAGGCCCGCGCCGCGCCGATCCTGGCCGGGATCGAGGTGGCCACGGTTTTTGAGGACAGCACGGCACGTCTTGTCGGGTGGGCACCGCCTACCCTCCTTCCCGACCATTAGTGGACGGTGCCCACCCGACGAGACTTCGGCCTTGCGGGGGATAGTTGGGACACGCGGAACAGCCGAAAGTGAACCGCTCTAACGACAAGGCGGTCTCTTCGCGACCGTGAATCGGTAAACAGTAACCAGGATTCCGTGGCTCAAGGAGGTCCTCCGACTGACCCGACTGACAACTGATCCCTGCCCGAAAGGAGGTGGCCCGATGGCCAATCCGTACACGATCCTCCCAGCGTTCTTCGCCTTGGTCCGCGACCGCCCCGACTCGGGCCTGTCGGTCCTGACGGCGCGGTGCACGGCCTGCGGCTCGGCCGACCTCCTGCGCATCGTCGCCCACGCGCGGACATCACTGCCCTGCGACGAGGTGGACGAGTTGACGCCCAACGACCCGAACCACCACTGGTTCCGGCTCCGCTGCACCGGCTGCGCG
>JBKOZB010000013.1:0-5560 GCA_046744225.1 Planctomycetota bacterium
GAAGCCCGAGCTCCAGCAGGCGGGCGGGGCGCAGTTCCTGGCGCCAATGCGCGACCGGATCAGCCTGGAGAATATCACGCTCGAGAGCCGCTCCGGGCGCGTCCTGCTCGAAGGGGTCTCGGCCGAATTCCCGGCCGGCACCCGCACCGCGATCATGGGGCTGGACGAGGACGCCAAGCACGCGATGGTCTGCCTGATCCCGCGCCTGATCGACCCCAAGATCGGCCGGGTCCGGATCGACGGCCAAGACCTCCGCGACGTGACGCTCGAGTCGATCCGGGCGCAGGTGGCGACAGTGTTCCAGACCGACCTCGTCTTCACCGACTCGGTCGCCATGAACATCGGCCTGGGCGACCCGAGCTTCACGCTCCCCCGAATCATCGAGGCGGCAAAGCTGGCGCACGCCCACCACTTCATCCAGGACCTGCCCCACGGCTACGACACAATCATCGGCCCACTCGGCCACTACCTCCGGGCCGACGAGCAGTTCCGGATCGGACTGGCCCGCGCCTACCTGCATGACCCCTCGATCGTGATCATCGAGGAGCCGACCGTCCCGCTCGACGAAGACGTCAAGACGCTGATCGATGACTCGGTCGCGCGGCTGGCGCAGAGGCGGACGCTGATCATCCTCCCCCACCGGCTCGCGACGATCCGGTCGTGCCAGCAGATCATCGTTCTGCAGAACGGCCGGATCGAGTCGATTGGCCTGCCACACCAGCTCGAACATGAGAGCAAGTTCTACCGCCACCTCCAGTACATCGAGTTCAACCAATTCGCCACCGGCGAGGTCGAGGCGGGGGCGATCAGCGCCTGAGAGTGATAGGGGATGAAAAATGGCTGATGATAAATGATAAATTATTGATTTGATTTGTTTGTCATCTGCCATCTCTCCTCGGTCATTTGCCATCCGAGATCCTCAGGCGTAGTCATCCACCGTCGGCTTGATGATCAGCTCGGGGATGTTGGCGCGCGGGTTGAGCTCGACCAGGAAGCGGACGGCGGCGGCGACGTCGGCGGGTTGGAGGATGACCTCTGGCCGCCCGGCCTCGACGGGGACGGGACGGGCTTCGAGGAACGGTGTGTTGACCTCGCCGGGATAGATGACCGTCGAGCGGATCCCGAACGGGCCGACCTCGCGCATCAGCGTGAGCCCGAGCGCGGCCTGGCCGAACTTCGAGGCAGAGTAGCCCGCGCCGCCGAGCACGCTGGCGCGCTTGCCCGAGACCGAGCAGATCTGGACGACCAGGCCGCCCTTCCGCGCGCGCATCGACGGCAGAACGTGATGCACGAGATTGTACGCGCCGGTCAGGTTGGTGGCGATCATCTTGTCCCAGTCGGCGGGATCGAGCTCTTCGAGGCTCCGCTTCGGCACGTTCGTGCCGGCGCTGCAGACCAGGATGTCGATCGCGCCGAAGGCGGCGAGCACCTCTTCGACCATCATGCCGACCGCGGCCCGGTCGGCGACGTCGCACGGGGCGATCAGGGCGGACGACCGGCCCGTCTGCGACAGCTCGGCGCGGGTCTGCTCGAGCTTAGTGGGATCGCGGCCGACCAGGGCGACGCGGACCCCGATCTGGTCGAGGCTCGCCGCGATGGCGCGGCCGATCCCGCTGCCGGCCCCCGTGATCAAGGCGGTGGTCTGAGTCTTCGTGGCCAAGGGGACCTCTCCGATGCGAGGGGGTCCCGGCATCCCCCTCATCGAGGGCCGGACGCGCGGGGCCGGATGGTTCGGGATCACCGCAGTCGATTCGCGGAGCCGCCCGACGACGCATTTTATTCTAGCGGCGCCGCCTCGGCCGCACAAACTCCCCGTGCCCCTGAAGATACAGCGGGCCCGACGGGATCACGTGCTGGCCGCTCACTTGGTGAGCCACATGGACCACGCCTGTCGGGCCGTCCAGATACGCAGCGTCTTGCCCTCCGACCCGTTCCCCGGATTCGTTCCCCAGTTCAGGAACGACTGGAAGGCGGGGACGAACTGCACATACGTGTCCCCCAGCGTGCTCGGATCTACCTGATCGATCGACTTGCCGTCGATGAAGATCGACAGCTTCTGCCGAGAGTCCGGGCTCGCCGTGGACGTGGCGCCGGAGCCCGGGCCGGAACTAGAGCCGGAGGGGGAATTGGAGGGGGACGAACGGGATGATCCATTGTCTGACTGCGACGGGGGCGTGGACGGGGAACTCGAGGGGGGCGGAGTCGGCGTCTGCTGCGTCTGGGTCTGCGTTTGCTGGGTCTGGGTTTGCGTCTGTGGCCCCTGTGATCCTCCCGCGGGGCCGTCGGACGCGTGCGAGGAGCCGGCGTTATTGTTGTGATTGCCGCTCGCGTTCGCGCCGGAGTTCGAGCCGTTGGTACTGCCCGTGGCGTCCTGGCCCTGATCCGTGCCGGAGCCTTGGTTGCCGTTTCCCGAGGCGGGAGGGGGGGTGAGCACCTGCGCGGCGGGATTGGGGATCAGGCTGGCCGCCTTGGGAATGTCGAGCCGGCCGATGGCGATCCCGGTGGTGGGATCGGTGGCGGGGTCGGAGCCCTGCTGCAGCCAATTGTCGAGTTCGCTGACGGTCGGGAGCTGGTTGAACCGCGACTCGTAGATTTGCTGGAGCAAGACGACCGCGCCGGTCACTTGCGGCGCGGCGAAACTGGAGCCATCGACGGCGGAGAACCCGTTACCGGTGGAGGGCGCGATGATCCCCACGCCGGGGGCGGCGAGGTCGGTCGCCGAGGTGCCACTGATGGCCGCGCCGAGCCGCTGTGCGTCGGGGACGATCTGGTCGTTGGCGTCGGTTGAGGTGACGCTGATCGTGTCGGGGACGATCGCGGGGAAGCCTTCGCCTTGCTGACCGTTGAACGAGTTGCCCGTCGCGGCGACGACCGGGATGTTCAGGGCATCGAGCTGGTCGATGAGCGTGGTGATCCGCTGGCCGACGCCGCCGTCTTGGGCGAACCAGTTTTGGGCGTAGTTGTTGCCGTCGGAGATCGAGATGTTGACGGCCGTGATGTTGTACTGACTGTGGTTGTCGATCACCCACTGGAGTGCGTCGGCCACCTTGGTGAAGTCGCCCTGGCTGGTGTTGCTGAAGACCCGTAAGGCGACGATGTCGGCCCCGGGCGCGACGCCGGGGTGGGCCGGGTCGCTCGAGGCGATCAGCCCGGCCACGGCGGTGCCGTGCGGCATGGATGGGGCGGGCATTGGGTCCGGGTTGTTGTCGGAGAAGTCAAAGCCGGCGATCACTTTGTGCCCCGGCCCGAACCCTCCGCCCAGCGCCTCGTGCGTGTAGTCCATCCCCGTGTCGATGACCGCAACCGTCATCCCTGTGCCATCGACGCCGTACGTGGCTCGCGCCTGCGATGCCCCGTTGATCGCATCGAAGTTGGCCTCCGAGGCGCTCGAGGTGTTCTGGGTCGGATGCGGCGTGGCGTGGAGCTGCCTGGCAGGGTGCGGATGAACGGTCGCGTGAACGTGACTCGCCGATGGCGACGCCGACAACAAGCTGCGGATTTCAAGGGCCTCGATCTTCGGCCGCCGCGCGTGGCGAGCGGTCCGACGTCTCGTGCGGCTCCACCCCATGGATTCAACCTCCCCAGACGGCCGCCATACCATTGGCTCCGGCCGCCCCGCAAAATCAGTTGTGAACGCCCCCCTTCCATGGCGCGGAGGCACCGTGGCCAGGTCTCCCCGACGACCCCGCGGCGAAGGGGACCGGACATCGGCCCCCTTCCATCAGAGCGCAGGCAAAAGTTGATCGGGACGGACCGCCGGGGCGCGGGCCGAGCGCGCGGGCCGGACCGCGGTCGTGACCGGGCGGAAAACCCGACTGCGGGGAACCTCGACGGCACGAGACGAGACGACGCGACCCGACCGCCGAGGCGCGCCCGATCGGCATCGCCCCGCCGGCCGGTCTCGACTTTACTCGACCGTCGCGGTTCGTTCGTTCGGAAATGCATCCTGCGAGGAAGGACCGGAACGGAAAGGCGGTCCGATCGCATCACGACGGGACTCCTCCGGAGGTCCCGCCGTCCGGTGCGACTCCTCTTGCGACGCACCGGCGCTCCCGTCCGCGCGGTTCGGGCCGTCATGACCCCCGCGGCCGGGTGGCCCGCCGCTCCCGTCCGCGCGGTTCGGGCCGTCATGACCCCTCGCAGCCGGGTGGCCCGCCGCTCCCGTTCCGTCCGGGACCGGCTCGGCTATAGTGTGTGCATCCCAGGGTGGCCCGAGCAAACTTGAACGTGAAACCCTGCCCGGTGCCCCTTCTATCGGACGAACTCCCACTGGAGTTTTCATCGAAACATGGAAATTGTCGCCGTGATCCCGGCCCGGTTCGCTTCGACCCGACTGCCCGGAAAACCCCTCCTTTCCGACACGGGCCGACCCCTGATCCAGCACGTCGTCGAGGCCGCCCGGCGGGCCAAGGCGCTCGACCGCGTCCTCGTCGCCACCGACGACGAGCGGGTCGCCGACGTCGTGGCCGGATTCGGCGGTGAATTTGTGATGACCCGTGCCGACCACCCGACCGGGACCGACCGCGTCGCCGAGGTCGCCGCCGGACTGGCCGAGGCCCGGATCATCGTCAACCTCCAGGGCGACGAGCCCGAGATCTCGGGCGCGGCCCTCGACCGCGTCGTCGCCCTGCTCGACGGAGACCCCGAGGCCCCCATGGCCACCCTCGCCACCCCGATCCGCTCCGAGGCCGTCTACCGCGACCCCTCGTGCGTCAAAGTTGTTCTCTCCCGGCCTGGCCGCGCCCTCTACTTCTCGCGTAGCCCGATCCCGCACTACCGCGACGGTTTGCCGAACCCCGCCCCGACCGAGCCCCCCCTGGCCTACCTCCACCTCGGCCTCTATGCCTACCGCCGCGACTTCCTCCTCGGCTTCGCCTCGCTCCCCCCTTCCCCGCTCGAAGCGGCCGAGAGGCTCGAACAGCTTCGCGTCCTCCAGGCCGGCCATCCCATCGCCGTCGGCCTCGTCGACGAGCCGAGCATTGGCATCGACACCCCCGACGACTACCGCCGGTTCGTCGAACGCTGGCGCGCGGGACAAACAAAAGGCTGATTATCCCGCTTTTCGGGGAGGCTTGCGATAGCCACCGAGCGACGCCGAGACCAGCAGGTTTTGGAGCCATTCGGGGTGAGACCGCTTCCCCTTGAGGCGTTCCGCTGGGCTCCGCAGCCCCGGGGTCGCTCGGACCGTCCGGGGGCACGAGGGGGCAAAGTTGGGAATCAGCGCCCCGCCCCGCAGGCCACCCGCGGCGGCCCGCGTCGAGCCGTGCAGAGGCTGGCCGCAGGACAGGGGGTAGTCCAGACGACGCAACACCCGGTCCCCGAGGTGGCTCGTCCGGTGGCAGCCCCGATGGGCGTACGCCTTGAGGAACGCCTCCCGCGTGGCGCACAGGGCCAGCCCCTTCTCCCGCACCACCGCCTGGTCCCCGGGGGCCTCGGCCCACTCCCGCAGGCGACGCAACCGCGGCGAGAACGTGCGGGCCTCCGGGGCGTGGGACGCCTTCCAGACCCGCTCCCGCAGGGCCTCGAAGGTCCCCTTCAGGGGCTTGGCCCGCTCCCGGAT
>JBKOZB010000258.1:0-4260 GCA_046744225.1 Planctomycetota bacterium
CCCAGTGTCGTGATCGACCTGGCCGACATCTTCTTCACCAACTTCGCGCAGCTCCCCTTCGGCGCACCCGACCGGAGCCGGACGAACTGGCACAAGATTAAGGGGTTCCCGAACAACCTCGAACTCGAGGTCGAGGCGACCTACACCGGCGGCAGCTTTTCCTCCATGATGTTCGGCGGCAGCAATCCCGTGGCCGACAGCCGCGGCCGGACCCTCATCATCCACTACAGCCTGGCCAAGCTCCCCGACTCGGGCTTTAAGTCCCGCCACGCCGACGACCGCGTCGGCCACTTCCTGAACGCGACGAAGGACTTCGGGCTGAACGACCCGGACACCAACATGGTCCGGATGATCAACCGCTGGCGGATCGAGAAGTCGGACCCGAAGGCGAAGCTCTCGCCGCCCAAGAAGCAACTCATCTGGTACGTCGAGAGCACGGTGCCGCACGAGTATCGGCCGTATGTCGAGTCGGGCATCCTCGAGTGGAACAAGGCGTTCGAGAAGATCGGCATCCGCAACGCCCTGGCAGTCCGCTGGCAGGAGGACGGCCGCGACGACTTCGACCCCGAGGACATCAACTACTGCACGTTCCGCTGGATCACCACGTCAATGACCTACGCCATGTCGTGCCTGCGGTCCAACCCGCTGACCGGCGAGATGATCGACGGCGACGTGATCTTCGACGCGAGCTGGATCAAGTACTGGAAGATGGAGTACGCCTTCATGACCGGCATCCCGACCCCCGCGGCCCCGGCGCGTGGTGAAACGCCCGCCCCGCTGGCCCTGGGCCGGGTGGTCAGCCCGATCATGGCGGCCAAGCAGGGGTTCGGGCTCCCGGTCGTGCTGCCGAGCCAGCGGCTGAAGGCGGACCCCGAACGCCTCGGGGCCCCGATGCCGGACGTGATCCCGGCCGAGTGGAGCGAGCTCCAGATGCAGTTGCGGAGGCGCCAGGCGTCGGGAATGCCTGCCGCGTGCCAGTACAGCACCGGGATGCGCCCGGAGCTCGGCCTGGCCGCGATCGCCCTGGCCGAGGCGTCCAAGGAGGAGGGGGCCGACCCGAAGCTCCCCGAGGAGTTCCTCGGCCAGATGATCAAGGAGGTCGTCATGCACGAGGTCGGCCACTCGCTCGGCCTGCGGCATAACTTCAAGGCGAGCGCCATGCTCAACAACGAGCAGTTGAACGACCCGGCGATCACCCGGGTCAAGGGCCAGACCGGGAGCGTGATGGACTACAACCCGATCAACATCGCCCCGAAGGGTCAGAGGCAGGGCGACTTCACCACGACGACCATCGGCCCGTACGACTACTGGGCGATCGAGTACGCCTACAAGCCGATCGACAGCGACGAGGCCGCCGAGTTGAAGAAGATCGCCGCTCGGTCGCCCGATCCCGACTTGGTCTACGCGACCGACGAGGACATGTTTCTGGACAACGACCCGCTCGTGAATGTCTACGACCTCGGTTCCGACACCCTCCGGTTCGCCAAGGACCGGATCAGCCTGGCCTTGGAGCTGTTGAAGGACCTCGATAGCAAGGTGGTCAAGGATGGCGAGTCGTGGGCGCGAGTGCGGGGAGCGTTCGCCATCCTGATCAACCAGTGGGGCAACGGGGCCTACCTGGCCGCGGAGCAGATCGGCGGCCAGCACGTCTCGCGCGACCACAAGGGGAAGGACGGGCACGACCCGATCGTCCCGGTCAAGGGGGCCAAGCAGCGCGAGGCCCTGGCGTTCCTCGCCGACCGGATCCTCAGCGACAAGGCATTCAAGTTCTCGTCCACCCTGTTGCGCCGGCTGGTCCGGGAGCGCTGGTACGACAGCGACATGATGTTCTTCTTCGGCGGCGGGGTCGATTACCCGATCAACGAGGAGATCCTGGGCATCCAGAAGATCGTTCTCGGCCAGTGCCTCGCCCCCGACGTCCTGGCGCGGCTCCAAAACCAGGAGCTCTCGGCCGACGTCGGCTCCGAGCCGCTCAAGATGGCCGAGATCTTCCGCGCCCTGACCGACGGCATCTGGTCGGAGCTGGCCAAGGCCGCGGGGGACAGTTCGGGCGACGGCAAGGGTCGTAACCTTGTCCTCTCCACGATCCGCCGCAACCTCCAGCGCGAGCACCTGCGGCGGCTCTGCACGATGGTCCTGGGCAACCGCCGCAGCCCCTACGACGACCTGTTCGGGTTCATCGTCTTCTTCGCCGGCACGTCGCTGCCGGCCGACGCGCGAAGCCTCGCCCGGATGCACCTCAAGGAGATCTCGGATCGGATTGACAAGACCCTGGACCAGAAGGACCTGACGCTCGATGACACCACGCGCGCCCACCTGCAAGAATGCCGGCACCGGATCCAGAAGGTCCTCGACGCCGGACTCGACGTCAACGAGCCCTGAGCGCTTCGAGGCCGATCGCCATGATACCGACCGGGGGCCGACCGAAAGGTCAGCCCTCTCGTTTTTTCAAGGGCGTTCAGAACGGGACCGTGTTCGGATCCATGCCCGGGGCGGGCTGGCCAGTCGCGGCGGGCGCCGGGGCGTATTGCGGCTCGTCCGCCTGGAGGACGCAGCGGAAGCCGAGGAAGGGGAGCCGGGAATCGAGCTTGATCCCTTCGCGCTTCGTGACGACCCCGCTCCTCGACCCGCCCTTGACCGTCAGTTGCGACGACCTCGGCCGGCTCGGCCCGGTCGGGTCCACGGCGGCCTGGTGGCGGAAGTGGTGGTAGTAGCGCGGGTCGAATCAGTCCTTCGTCCACTCCATTGCGTTGCCGGCCATGTCGAAGACGCCGAAAGGCGAGACGTCGTAAGGGAAGGACATGACCGGGACGATCTGCCTCGGCTCGCGCTTCTTGTCCCAGACGGGAGGAGTCGTGCCCCAGGGAGAGAGACGGCCGTCGCCCCCGCGCGCTGCCCTCTCCCACTGGGCCTCGGTCGGGAGGCGCTTGCCGGCCCATTCGGCGTAGTCCCTGGCGTCCGGGGCGGTGACCATGACGACCGGGAGACCCTCCGAGGCGCTGGCGTTAGGCGCCTCGCGCGCTAGGGCCCGTTGCCGCTCGTTGTCTTTATGGCCCGTCTCTTTGAGGAAGAGGGCGTACTGGCGGACGGTCACCTCGTGCGTGTCGATGTAATAGGTGGCCAGCGTGACCGGGTGAGCGGGGGCTTCGGCCGGAATCGCCATCGTCGCGCCCCATGGTGAAGGACCCGCCGGGGATCAGCGCCATCGGCGCACCGTCGCGGTCGCCGACGATCTCGATCGGCCAGCCTGAGGCGTGCACCGCCGTCCCCGGCCTGGCGCGGAACCCTTTGGGCAAGGGCTTGGTCGGCTGCCCCGGATTCGAGGGCGGCACGGCCGTTTGAGGCGGCGGACTCGGCTCGGCGGGATTGGCGGGGAGCACCAGGCTGGCCTCGGCCGAAGCCGTCTTCGGCATCTCCGGCGCGGTGGCGACGACCATCTTCGTCTCGGCCGGCGGCTCCTTCGGCGTCGAGGGTTCGCCGGAACTCGCCACCACGGCGGGGGTGTCGAGGAAGAGGGGCAGGTGCTGCTTCGGGCGGTTGAGCGCTTCCTCCGCCTCCCGGGCCGCCCGCGTTCCCGGATAGGCGGTCGTCAGCCGTTTGAGCAACGAGAGCGCCAGCTCGGCGTTGCCGTTCCGCGCGACCTCCCAGGCCCGCTCCAGCATACTCTTCGCCTCGGCCTCGGCCCGTTCCCAGTCCATTCCCCCGTGGCGATCCCTTCGCTGGGGGCGTCGACTCCTCGATCGGCTCGTGCGCAAAGACGCGGAAGAGGACGAAGCCGATCAGGAAGAATAGCCCGAGGGACACGATCCCGATCACGATCCGGATCTTCTGCCGCGTCTCGTAGGTGTCGAGCTTCGGCGTCTCTTCGAGAAGGACCGTCTTCTCAGACTGTTCTTTCTCTAATTTCTCGCCCTTCGCCCAATTGCTTTCCTTCCCGAATTCTCCAAGTCCGTCCCCTCTTCCGATCCTTTCTTTCTCTTTTTCCTCCTGGACTCGGCGGGGGGCGGATCGGGTTCCATTTTCCAGAGTCGGGGCAAGGGAACACCGGAAGGGGGATCGTGGGACGCGGAGGGCAGGGTTCCTGGGATTCGGCCATCCAACCGCTCCCGAGAAGGAGATCCGACCAGGTTGGTATCACAAGGTTTTGGGCCGCAGAGGAAACCTTGATCTTTTGAAGCGTAACGTCATGGCCACTGCGGGACAAGAGAAGCCATACAAATTCCCGCATTGCGACCGGCCGGAAAACGGCCGGACGAGACC
>JBKOZB010000142.1:0-7529 GCA_046744225.1 Planctomycetota bacterium
CGACGTTGACCGCGGCGCGGGCGGCCTTGTACGCCTCCTGGCTCAGTGGGGTGAAGGTGTCGATGCAGTAATACCCCGCGCGGACGCTCCGGTCGTGCGGCGGCCGGTCGGTCCGCCGGATCGGGAAGACATAGGGATAGACCAACTCGCCCTTGGGCAAGTCCTGGCAGAAGTTGCGCAGGTAGTTGACGAAGTCGGCGTCATGCACGGCGCGGATCGGCTTCTCGCCGAAGTTGCGCACCGGCAGCTGCTCGATGTCGGGCAGCTCCTCGATCGCCTTGAGGATCACATCGACCCGCGCTGGCCGCTCGACGTAGCCCCGCTCGTGGACGTGATGCAAGGCGTGCCTCGCCGAGCAGAACACCTTCAAGGGCTGGAGCCGGTGCGGCCTCCGGGCCGGCTTCTCGCTCGGTCCGCCGAAGCACGGTGGGCGGAGCCGGACCGGCGATTCCTTGACCGAGTTGAGCACCTTGACGACGTATGGGTCGTCGGCGGCGTAGTTGTACCGCTGGGTCAGGATCATCTTGATCACCCGGCGCAGCGCGGCGGCTTCGAGCGGTTTCTCGTTCTGGAGTGGGTCGTAGAGGAGCCTCGGCTCAGGCGGGTGACCGGGCCGGATCGGCTGATCGTAGAGCGTCCCGACGATCGGCCGGGCCCCGTATCGCTCGTAGAATTTCAGCCGGGTCTTGTTCGCCTTCAGGTGCGCCTGGTTCTTGACCTGCGTCGGGTCGTCGGTCGGCACTTCGAGGAACAGCCCCTTCGCCCCGCGCGCGACGAGGTCGTCGCGGAGCGCCTCGTAGAGGGCCCCGCCCAGCCCCCGACCGCGCCGCTCGGCCTCGGTGACGATGAAGTCGAGAAAGGCGAAACCGATCGGCTCGAAGAAATCGGCCAGCGCGAAGCCGATGACCCGGTCGCCCGCGCCGTGCGCGGCCAGCAGGATCGACGGGTAGCCGCGCGACGGCGCCGCGGTCAGCTTGCGCGCGATGTAGTCGTGGTCGCCGGCCAGGTCGGGGAAGGCCGCTTCAATCAGCGCCTGGATCTCGGCCAGGCACCGGCGGTCGTACTCGCGGTGCGCCCCGAGCACGTGACTGATCCGAAACATGGAGGCCCTCGTTGGGCACGGGCGCGGTCCGAAGTCGATTGACATCTTCCGTGATCCCTACGCTTGCCGAGCCTCTGCGAACGGCGTTCCGATCCAATCCCTTTGCCCCTCACAATGTCAAATGTCCGATGAATGATGACAAAAAGTATGAGACTTTCATCTATCATCTGGCATCTGGCATCTGGCATTTGGCATTTGATCGAGCTGATGAGCGATCCTCGTGTCAGGTATGCCGCCCCCTCGTTCGAGGGCTTGCCGGACCAGGGCGGCGAGCGTTGCGGCGTAGTCGCGCCCCGAGGTTCGCAGGGCGCGGGCCCAGCCGGCGGACGGGCCGAGGTCGGGGTTCGGGTTGACCTCCAGGATCATCGGCTCGCCCCGGTCGTCGAGGCGGAGGTCCACCCGCGCGTAGTCGCGGCAGCCTGTGGCACGGAAGGCGGCGGCGGCGATCCGGCCGAGCCGGTCGGCCAGCGCCGGGTCGATCCGGGCCGGACAGCGCACGACGCTCGCCCGGTCCTCGGCCGATCCGGGCTCCCACTTCGCGGCGTAGGTCAGGATCGGCCAGGCGCCCGACCTCGGCACGAAGACGAGCTCGGCGATCGGGAGCGGCGCGGGCGCGGGGAGCCCGAGCACGCCGAGATTGTACTCGGGGCCCGGCAAGTAGGCTTCGACGATCGCACGGCCGCCGTAGGCCGCCCGGACCCGCGCCAGCCGGTCGGCCAGCCCGGCGCGGTCGGTGACGACGCTGGTCTGGTCGATCCCCAGGCTGGCATCCTCGGCGTCGGGCTTGACGATGACCGGCCAGGGTCCCTCCCAGGCCGGGACCGGGTCCCCTGCCCTGACCGCGACGAACGGCGCGGTCGGCAGGCCGACGCCGCGCAAGAGCGCCTTGACGCGGCCCTTGGAGAGGCAAAGCGCCTGCGTCTCGGACGAGCAGCCGGTGAACGGCAGGCCCGTCAATTCGAGCAGAGCCGTGAACCGGCTCTCCCCGGCGCTCGACCCGCCGAACCCCTCGACCAGGTTGACGACCACGTCGGGAGCCGACCGGAGGAGCCGCCCGAGCGCCTCGTCGATCGGCGGGCCGACGGCGAGCGGGGCGGCCTCGAAGCCGTGCCCGTTCAGGGCCTCGGCCACGGCCTGCGCCACCGCGACGACGTCGGCCTCGGCGACCGCATCGGGGTGGTCGGGCGGGAGCACCGGCGCGTTGTGCAGGACCGTGACCCTCGGCCGCGCCCCGATCACCACCGGACTCCTTCGAGCTGCGGCTCCGCCAGCCCGACGCGCGCCAGGGCCGTCTGGAGGATCGTGCGGATCAGGTTGGAGTGGTCGATCCCGTACCCTCGGGCCAGGATCACCAGGTCGCTCCACGCTGGCGCCAGGCCGGGGAGCGGGTTGGCTTCGAGGAAGTGAGGGACCCCGTCCCTGATCCGGAAGTCGATCCGGGCCAGGTCGCGGCAGCCGAGTACCTCGAAGACCTGGAGGGCCGAGATGCAGAGCCGTTCGTGAACCTCCTCGGCCAGACGAGCGGGCGCCTCGTACTCGACCCCGTGGGCCCAGTCGCGCTTGATTTCCAGGGAGTAAACGAACCGCCCGCTCTGCTCCTTCGGCCCGACCCGCATGACCCCCAGGCACTCGACCATCGGTGCATTCCCGATCAGGCCGACCGTGACCTCGTCGCCTTCGATGAACTCTTCGACGAGGACCGGCTGCGCGTAGTCGTCGGCCAGGCGGCGGACGACCGCGACCGCCTGGGCCTCGTCATCGACCAGACTGTGGGACCGAATGCCCTTGCTCGACCCCTCGAGCGCCGGCTTGACGATCAAGGGATAGCCGACCGCACCGCCGAGCCGGGCGACCGTCGCGTCGGGCTCCGCCCCGGGGAAGACCAGGCATCCCTCGGGAACCGCAATCCCCGCCGACCGGACGAGCCGCTTGGCCACGTCCTTGTCAAGCGTCACCGCGAGCGTGAGCGGGTCGGAGCCGGAATAGGGGATGCCGAGCATCTCTAGGGCCGCCGGCACCCGCGCCTCGCGCGCGCGGCCAACCCCCTGCCCTTCGGCCATGTTCCAGACGAAGTCGGGCGGGTCGTCGAGCACGCGGCGGAGCAGGTCCGGGCCGTCGCCGATCAGCACGACCTCGTGTCCCTCCTCGCGCAGGACGGACGCGATCGCCTCGATCGTCTGAGGCTTGTCAAACTCCTCGAACCGGTCGTCCGGGCCGTCGTCCGTCTGATCGACCGGCGCGAGGTCGAAGGCGATCCCGATCCTCAAGGCGTCGGCCCTCGCTTTCCCTGGCTGTTGGCCGGTCCCTGGACCTTGCCGTTCCTATTCCCGTTCGCGAGCCCATTCCGGAGGCCCCTGCCGTTCGCGTTGCCGTTGCCGTTCACCGCGATCCGCGACCGGCGCCGGAGGAGCCGGGGGTTTCCCTCGGGGACGAGCACCTCGGCGCGGCCTTCGAGCAGGCCGCTTACCCCCTGCGTCTCGACCGGCTCGCGCCGCTCGGGCGGCGCGCCGGTCGGGTGGTAGTGGACGAGCATCCCCTCGTAGTTGCGCAAGACGACCGAGTCGTTCGAGGCCGAGATCAGGTAGTTGGGCATCAGTGGGATCTTCCCTCCGCCCCGGGGGGCATCGACGACGTAGGTCGGCACCCCCAGGCCCGAGATATGCCCGCGCAAGCCTTCGATGATCTCGATCCCCTTCCAGACCGGCGTGCGGAAGTGGCCGGCGCCCGTCACCGGGTCGCAGTGGAACAGGTAGTACGGCCGGACCTTGATCCGCAACAGCGCGCGGCAGAGTTCGCGCTGGGTGGCCAGGCTGTCGTTCACGCCCTTCAGGAGCACGGCGTGGTTGTTGATTGGCATCCCGCGGAGCCGAAGGCGGTCGCAGCCGCGCCGGGCCTCGGGCGTGACTTCGCGCGGGTGGTTGAAGTGCGTCTGGATCCAGATCTTGCCCGAGGCGGCGAGGATCTCCAGAAGCTCGTCGTCATCGAGCCGCTGTGGCAAAGTGACGGGCACGCGCGTGCCGATCCGGATCACATCAAGGTGCGGGAGCGCTGTCAAATTCTCCACGAAGAACGCGAGCTTCTCCAGGGGGAGCGTCAAGGGGTCGCCCCCCGAGATGATCACGTCATGGATCTCGGGGTGGTCGCGGACGTACTCGACCATCCGGCGATCGTCGCGCGAGACGGCATCCCAGCCGCCACGCTTCATCGTCGCGCGCTTGCGCGTGCAAAATCGACAATACATGGTGCAAACATGCGTCGTGACGAGCAGGGCGCGGTCGGGGTAGCGGTGGGTCAGGCCGGGGACGGGCGCGTCCTTGTCCTCGTCGAGCGGGTCGTCCTCGCCGTCGGTCCCGGCGGCGCCGGCCAGCTCCAGGGGCGAGGGGACCGACTGGAGCCGGATCGGGTCGGATGGGTCAAAGCGGTCGATCAAGGAGAAGTAATAGGGCGGGATCGCGAGCTTGTAATTCGCCTGAAGGGTCTCGATGGCACAGCGCTCTTCGACTGAGAACGGGAGTAGGTCGATGAGCTGCCGGGGATGCCGGACCGCGTGCTGCGCCTGCCAGCGCCAGTCGGTCCAATCACGGTCGGGGACGTCAGCCCAGGCGGGGTGGCGGGGGGAACGAGTCGGAGGCGAACTGGGAGGCTCGTCGCCATCCGCAAACTCGATTCCGTTTGGGATGGAGACGACGGGGCTCGGTGTGCTGGAGGAATCGCCCATCGTGGTTCAGACCCTCGCGTCGAGGTGGTTGGGGCTCGGACGAAAGTTCGGGCCCCGCGATAGGTTTGTGCGATTCTAAGCAAACAATCAAACGAGGCAAGGGGAATCGACGAAAGACTCGCCCGATTCTCCAAAAAGTATCCGTGCGCCCGCACTCTAAAAGCGATCGGCGTGCCAAAGCGTCAAACGTGAGGAAGATTCGCCGATGTCGATTCGCCATCGAGCCGAGGCCCGCGAGGGAAGGCGTCCCGCTCGCTCATATCGATCAAAGAGAATCTAAGGCGAACTCCAATGAACGATGTTAGATGGCAGATGACCAAAGGCATTGTCGGGTGCCCGATCATCGGCGCGTCTCGGTTGTCATCTACCCTCGATCAGCCCTCATTCACCATGCTCCATTACTGAATCCGGTCTGGCCCATGGGACATGGCAAATGACAACTTGGCCCGAGTTCCCCCATGTTTTGTCATTTGGCATGTGCCATTTGCCATGCGGGACTCAATAGTGTAGCACGCTGACAGAGTATAGCTCGGCCCTCCCGTTCCGATCGTGGAGCGGGGCGCCGATGTGAAGAACTGTTAGGAATGGCGATTTATCAAGCGTCGGGGCGCGTGGAGGGCCTCCGCGCTGAAACTTTCTGGCAAACTGTATATGATCGCAGCAATGAGGAGGCGCGGAGGGGCGAGACGACGCCTGGCCGATCACCTTTCCCGGACCGTTCAACCCGCTTCGGAGTCGAACCTGTGGACGCCGTGACCCGTCTCCTGTCCGACCTTGTCGCGATCCCGAGCGTCAACCCGATGGGTCGTCCCCTCACCGGGCCGGGGGTCCTTGAGGCGGGGATGACCGACTACCTCGAACGTTGGTTCCGCGAGCTGGGCGTGCCCTCCGAGCGCACGACGATCGCGCCGGGGCGCGACAACATCATCGCCCGCTACGAATCACCGAGGGGGCGGCGGACGGTCCTCTTTGACGCGCACCAGGACACCGTGCCGACCGACGGCATGACGATCCCCCCCTTCGTCCCCGAGCGGATCGCGGGCCGGCTCTACGGCCGGGGGTCGTGCGACGTGAAAGGGGGCATGGCGGCGATGCTGATCGCCTTCGCCCGGCTTGTGCGCGAGCGGCCTCCGGGATCGGCCTCGGTCCTGATGGCCTGCACGGTGGACGAGGAGTTCACCCACCTCGGCTCCTCGTACTTGGCGGACCACGGCCCGGGCGCCGACCTGGCGATCGTGGCCGAGCCGACCCGGCTCGACCTGGTCAACTGCCACAAAGGGGCGATGCGCTGGAAGGTCCGGGCGCGAGGCGTCGCCTGTCACAGCTCGACCCCGCACCTGGGCGTCAACGCCATCTATCGGATGGCCGCCATGGTCGAGGCCCTCGCCGCGCACGCGGACGAGCTGGCGAAGTCGCCCCCGCACCCGGTCCTCGGCCCGCCGAGCCTCTCGGTCGGCCGGATCGAGGGGGGGCAGAGCGTCAACGTCGTCCCCGACTGGTGCGAGATCGAGGTCGATCGGCGGATCGTCCCCGGCGAGGTCCCGACCCAGTGCCTGACCCGGGTCCGGGATTTCCTGATCGAGCGGCTCGGCCCCGAAGCCGTCGACTGGTTCGAGTTCCTGCCCCCCTGGGTGAACCTACCGGCCCTGGCGCCGAGCGAGGCGAGATCGGACGAGTGGGTCGGCGTGGTCCGGCACGCGGTCGCCAAGGCGATCGGGCGCACCCCCGAGGTGACCGGCGTCCCCTACGGGACCGACGCTGGGCCGCTCGGCGCGGCGGGGCTCCCCTGCCTTGTCTTCGGCCCCGGAGACATCGCGCAGGCGCACACGAAGAACGAGTGGATCGAGCTGGACCAGGTCAGCGCGGCCGTTGATGCGTACTACCAGATCGCCTGCGCGCTGGGCGAGTGACGGACGTTCGAACGACCGCCGATCGCCCGATCGGCGGGGCGGTGTCCCTGATCAGAAGACGTCAAGATAGAAGTGATAGCCCTGGTAGAATTTCTTCTTGTTCCAATCGTGCCAGCCGTGCGGGTGGCGCATTCCGAGGATGCGTTTGCCGCCATAGAAGTTGCGGTAGTACGGGCCCTGGATCTGGGGAACGATGCGTTGCTCGCGGGGATACATGTAGTAGCCGTCATAGAGCCCGCGGTATTCGAATCCGTTGCCGGGGACCTGGGGCGGGACGTACGGCCAGTGCAGATAGTCGGTCCAGTCCTGGGCCTGCGCCGAACCGGCGCCCTGGAAATTGATCAGCGCCGCCAGGGCGAACGCCTTGAACCAAGGAGCACACGACACAATCCACCTCCGTGTAGAGAAGACCATCCCGAACATCGGCGAATCTGCTATGCATTTCGAGCGAGTGTCGGAGCTGCTCGATTTTTCTCCGGCCGGATCGACGCGATTTGACGGACGCGCGGACTCTGTCGGAACGCGGTCGCGCGGAGACCACCCCAGCGAGGACGGCGCGGGACGCCGGGAACCTGATGATGCCATGGATTGCGCGGAATGGTCGGGCCGTTCTCTTCCTCGTGCTCGCGGCCAACATGGCCCGCGCCGGGGCCCCCGAACCCCAGGAGCGGCGCCTCCGCGAGGAGGTCGCGACCCTCGCCTCCCCCGCGTTCGAAGGCCGGCGCGGCGAAGGGGGGCGCAAGGCCGCCTCGTACCTGGTCGAGTCGTTTCGCGCCCTGAAGCTCGAACCGCTCTTCGA
>JBKOZB010000147.1:0-4615 GCA_046744225.1 Planctomycetota bacterium
CTGCTCTCGGCCTACGAGCAGGCGATGGGCCCGAGGGCGAAGAACCCGGGAGCAATCTTCATGGTTGCGGTGCGTCGGAACGAGTGATCGTTGCCGGTCGGTCAAAGCCGTGGAGAGGGAGTGCTCGGCCACTGCCTACCCCCTGCCCTTACTCACCAGGCGGGGCAGAAAGAGACCCCGGGATTCCAACCCTGGTATCAGGGTCCCCGCCTCGCACCGCGCACTTCCAGTCATAGGCGCGGCTGCTTGAAGTGGTTCTCCGGGAACCGCCGATACTCAGAACAGGTGGGTGGTTCCCCGGGAACCGGGCGCGAGGACGGAGTGATACCCATGCCGAAGACGGTCGCGTTTCTGAACAAAAAGGGTGGCGTCGGGAAGACCTCGACGACGTTCCACTTGGGCGGGGAGCTGGCTCGGCGGGGTCTGCGCATACTGCTGGTTGACGCCGACGCTCAGGCGAGTCTGACGCAGGGCGTCTTGGGCCCGGAAGCAACCGAGGCCCTTGACCCGGCCTTGACCGCCGCCGCCGTCTTTGACGAGTCCGGGGTCACGGCGATGGGCGACCTGATCCACGCGACCGCCTTCCGCAACCTCTGGGTCCTGCCGGGCTCCGAGGCGGCCGAACGGTGGAACCTGGCCGAGCCCTGGAACGAGACCGACCGCCAGTACCTGCTCCGCGACGCGCTGGAGGAAGTCGGCGATCGGTTCGACCTGGTTATTATCGATTGCCCTCCGCACATCTCGCTCTGGGCCTGGTCCGCGCTGGTGGCCGCGGACGGCGTGGTCGTTCCGCTCCAGGCCGAAGACTACGGCGCGCAGGGGATGAAGGCGATCCGCAAGACGATCGCTCACGTCCAGCGCCAGGCCAACAGCCGGCTTCAGGTCCTGGGATACCTGGTCACCATGTACAACAAGGCCCTGGCCGTTCACGTCACGTACGAGACCTACCTGCGGAAGTTGCATCAGGCCGACGTCTTTCAAACAACCGTCCCGCTGGCCAAGGATTACAAGGAAGCCGTGACCCAGCGGAAGCCGGTCTGTGAGCACAAGCCGAAGTCGGCGGCCTCGAAGGCGGTCGCGGCGCTGGCCGATGAATTTCTCGTCCGGCTGACCGAGCGGACCGGGTTCGTGGTTCCAGAGGGCCAGGCCCGGAGGGTGGCGTGATGGCCAAGGCGCGCGAAGACTGGATGCAGAACGTGGCGGGCTCGATGGACGACACGGTGCGGGTCGACGTTCCAGCTTCCGCCTCGGCGGCCGAGAAGCAGAGGGAAGGGCGTCGGCGCCTTGAGACCGGCGCCTTGATCCGGGTGGACCGCATCACCCGGGACCCCAACCAGCCGCGGACGGAGTTCGACGAAGAGGGGCTCATGCGACTCGCCCAAAGCTTGAAGGACCGGGGGCAACTCCAGCCGATCCGGGTGCGCTGGGACGACGCAGAGGGCCGCTATGTGATCGTGACCGGGGAACGCCGCTGGCGGGCCGCCCAGCTCGCCGGCCTCGAAGCGCTGACCTGCGTCGTGATGACCGGCCCAGCGGAAGCCGAAGACCTCCTAGAGGACCAGTTGATCGAGAACTGTCTCCGCGAAGACCTCAAGCCGATCGAGCAGGCCAGAGCATACAAATCCCTGATGGACAGCCGCGGGTTCTCGCAACGCCAGCTCGCCGAGCGGCTCCAGATTGGACACCCCGCGATCGCCAAGGCCCTGGCGCTTTTGAACCTGCCCGACGCGATTCAGGAATCAGTGGAACGAGGTGAGATTGCCCCGGGAACCGCCTACGAATTATCCAAGGTCGAAGACCCCGCCGAACAGACCCGGCTCGCCAGGGAGGCAACAGCGGGGCGCTTGAAGCGGGACGAGATCCAGGGGCGGACCCGCACGCGGAAGGGGAGGGGGGAGGCCCGCAAGGTGACCTCGCATGTGATCCGGACCGCCCCCGGACCGCGGGTGACCGTCGAGTTCAAGCGCGGCCTCGATGATTCACTGACCGTGGCCGCGTTGGAAGACGCCCTCGGCCAGGCCAAGGCCCGGTTGAACGCGGGAGCACAAGCGGCCGCCTGAGGGCCCCGGGGTGGGGGACCGAGGCGTGCCCTCGCACCGAAAGTCAGCGTTGGTTTCACGTATCTGTCCAAGATCGAGAACGGCAAGTTCGATTTCGGGAACTACCCGTCCGAGGTACTGATACGGAAGCTGGCGAAAGCCCTCGATGCCGACCTGGACGAGCTATTCCTGCTGGCTGAGATCATGCCGGATCAGATCAGGAAGCGGGTGCTGGAGCGCCCCGATGTCTTCCGCCGTCTGGCTGAACTCAAAGATCAAGAGCTTGATGCGGTCCCCCCGCACTCAAGACGTCGTGACGAGCGACTGGATCGCGTCGCCCAGCGTGTACTCGGGGTGGCCCAGCCAATGTTGCATGGCGACCATCTGCCGGAGCCGTAAGGCCAGCGTGAACCCTCCGATGCCGTCCTCAGCGTAGTGGACGGGAAATCGTTCGATCTCCGGCAACGGCTCCTTCGCCCGGGATTGGAGATCCTCCAAAGCGATCCGGATCTTCTCGTCCGGATCCCGAGCGCCGGCGGCCTTCTCGGCGAGTCGTTGCACCAAGGCTTCGGGATCGATGCCGGTGCCGATCTGTGAATCGAAGAGGGCGTCCGGGGTCAGTTCCAGGTTCGTCTCGGTGGCGGGGAAGAGTCGATTCACGACCTCGGCGTCCTCCAGTTCGACGAGCCTCCGGGGAAGATGCGTGTCAAAGAACGGGATCGCCAGGAGGGCGCGCTCGCAGGAGCGGAGGTCGAGGAGGAGGGTTTCCTTCGTTCGCAAGAAGAAGGCGCCGATGACGATCGGATGAAGCTCTTTCGGGAACTGGGCATACGACCGCTGGAATCGCAGCCTCTTGGCCTCATGGGCGTAGAGCCAGACCCAGCGCTTCCGGGTGGGATCGTAATCCAGACAGCGCAGCCTCTCGAACGCCCGTAACAGCCCCGGGCGGTTCATGACCTTGTAATGCAGCCGGACCGGCTGGAAGTGCTCGCCCGTCATCGTTGCCAGGAGAGATTGATCGGCCATTTCCCTTGTCTCACAAAGTGTGGACTGGAACCCCGCCCGCCAGGGCGGTCCTTTACCTTTTGGCCGGCCCTGGCACTTACATCAAGGCGGGCCACGCGCAGCACGCCCGGTCGCAACCCTGTTATGCTGCCGGCTCGACGCACCGCGGGTCATCGTGCCGCGGGTCGTTGACCCATCGCCCCACCGGATAGGCAACCATGCGCTCGGCCGGGAAGGGCCGCAGGATGGCGGAGACCTCCTCCAGCCGCCGGCGCTGTGGGTCGAGCCATCGGCCGTACTCCTTGGGCTCCAGGAGGACGGGCATGCGCTGGTGGACCGGGCTCACCACCTCGTTCGCCTCGGTCGTCAGCAGGGTGCAGGACTCGATCGGCTCCTCCCCCTTGGCCCAGCGCTCCCAGAGGCCGGCGAAGGCGAACGGGCCACCGTCCTTAAGCTGGAAGTAGTGGGGCTGCTTGGCGCCGTTGGTTTTGGCCCACTCGAAGAACCCATCCGCGAGCACGAGGCAGCGGCGGAGCCGGAAGGCCGAGCGATAGGCGGGCTTCTGGGCCGCGGTCTCGGCCCGAGCGTTGATCATGCGGTTGCCGATCGAGGGGTCATCTGCCCAGGACGGGATCAATCCCCAGCGGAGCGGGGATAGTTCGCGTCGACTTCCCTCGGAACCTGCCCGGACAACGGCCACGGCTTGAGTGGGCGCGATGTTGTAACGGGGCATGACCCCGGGCACCTCGGGCAGCTCGAAGTGCTCGGCCAGGACCTCGGGGCGGGCCTTGAGCGTAAAGCGGCCGCACATGGGAGCGATCCTACTCGATGTGACCCACTTGACGGAAGACCTCCGCCAGGAACCGGCGAATTGATGGGAGTGCTGTGGTTCCTGATGATGCAGGGGTCTTGCTCTGCAAGCCGATTAGCGCGACGACCTCGCCGATGCGCTCGACCGGCTCCACGCCGGAGGATGGAGCATGGGGGATACTGCGCTCCACGATATCGAGCATGGCAGGGTCGTGTGGGTGATCTCCGGCACGAACAGCGAGAGCATGATCCGGGCCGAGGGTATGATGGTGAGCGTGTCGACCATGATCCCGGGGATCGAGCGATGCGCACGGACAAACGATGGGTCTTCTCGTTCCGTTACACCCGGCGGGGGCAGACGCACCTCTGGGAGCGGACCGGCGGGACCGCGATCGAGATCAAGCGCGAGACGGCTTGGGCCGGCCCCGGGCTCTGGCTCGGAGAGTCCAACGAACGGATCGAGTGGATCGAGGTCGCGATCGAACTGACCGGCGACGATGACCTGGACGAGGCCCGCGCCGAGGCCGGTGAGCGAGCCGACGCGGAGTTCCGGCGTCGTCACCCGCCGGCAGACCTGGCCGGTTGACGATCGCGACCCCGGCCGCCCCTTCCAGAAGGTACATCTGCACGCCGTCAGCTACGGCGCTGGACGCTGGAGCGTACGGAGTAGGAAAGGACGATCGTAGGGGGGGCTCTCCCTGCAGGATGACCAAGGCGACGAGATCGCCGCCGCGCTCGACCGGCCCCACGTCGGCGGGTGG
>JBKOZB010000251.1:0-8863 GCA_046744225.1 Planctomycetota bacterium
CTACGACGACGAGTCGATCCCGATCGGCGAGGGTCAGACGATCACGCCGCCGTATGACGTGGCGCTGATGACCGAGGCGCTCAGGCCCAAGCCGACCGACAAGGTCTATGAGGTCGGCACCGGCTCTGGCTACCAGGCCGCAATCCTCTCGCGGGTGGTCAAGGAGGTCTACTCGGTCGAGATCCACGAGCCCCTCAGCAAGCGCGCCACCGCCGTGCTCAAGGAGCTGGGATACGACAACGTCCACACCCGCGTCGACGATGGCTACGCCGGCTGGCCCGAGGCGGCCCCGTTCGATGCGGTCATCGTCACCTGCGCCCCGCAGTTCATCCCCCAGCCGCTCGTCGATCAGTTGAAGGAGGGGGGACGCATGGTCATCCCGATCGGCGACCGGTTCAACCAGATCGTCTACCTGAAGGTCAAGAAGGACGGCAAGATGGTGGACGTGCGCCAGTTACGGCCGACGCTCTTCGTCCCCATGACCGGCCGCGCCCTGCGTGAGGCGGCCGAGAAGAAGAGGGAGAAGCCGTGATCCGGGTCGCGCAACTCTTGACCGTGGCGCTGACGCTCCTGGGCGCGATCGGTCCGGGAGCCTTCGGCCAGGACGAACCGGGGATCGAGCGGCCGGAGCCCCCCGCGCTCGACGACTTCGAGACCGACGCCAACAAGGACGGCGTCCCCGATGGCTGGTACAATCAGCGCGACGTCACGCTGGTGGCCGAAGGCGGGGTCGTCGGTCCGCACTGCCTCCGGTTCGAGGCGCACAAGCCGGGCCGGCCGGCCCGCTTGAGTCGCGCCTTCGGGGTCGATGGGCGGAAGACGGAGGCGATCGTCCTCGGGCTCTGGGTCAAGCTGGACCAGATCCGGACCGGCGAGCGGCTGGGCGAGGACCCGGGCCTCATCATCGACTTCATCGGCGACAACCTCCGGACGCTCCGGCGCGGGACGATGGGCCCCTGGGCGTCTCCGACCGGCCCGCGCTGGATTCGCGTGGCCAAGCGCATCCCGGTCCCGCCCGGGAGCAACGAGGCCATCATGTCGGTCGGCTTGCTCGGGGCGACCGGCATCCTGGAAGTCGATGGGTTGACGATCGACCTGATCCCCCGCGGCGGCTCCGAGACGACGAACTTGGTCAGCAACAGCGACTTCGAGCTGGGCGATCCCGAGCCCGAGGGCTGGGTCGTCGAGAATGGTGCGCACCGGGCTTTTGACAACGCTCAGTCCTCGTCCGTGCTCGAGTTGAACAAGGCGGGCGCGCGGGTGATGACGGGCCTGGCCGTGCCGGTCGAGCCGTTCGAGGCGCTCGCCGTGTCGGTCGCGGTCAGTGCGAAGGGGCTCCGAGGGGCGGGTGGGGCCGGGGCGATGCTTTACTTCCTCGACGACTTCGGCCGCGTCCTCCCCAATCCCGCCGGACTGGAGACAGGCGTCCCCGTCTTTCGCTTCCCCTGGGCCGGCTCCTTCGAATGGCGGACCGACCGGAACGCCGTCCCCGTCCCGAGGGGTGCGGTCCGCGCCGTGCTCCAGTTCGAAAAGATGGATGGCAACGGCTGGGTCCGGTTCGACAAAGTGAACGTGACGGCGTCGCCCAACCCCGCAGCGGGGGCTTGGATTCCGTACCACGTCGAGGACGACATGGCGGGCTGGCTGGCGGTGCAGCCGTCGGCCGAGATCAAGGCGAAGTCGGCGCTCGACGCCTCGTTCCTGCTCGACGCGCCGGCGGGAAAGCACGGGTTCGTCACCATCCGCAACGGCCGGCTTGCGTTTACCCAGGGAGGACGTGCCCGCTTCTTCGGCGTGTCTCTCCTCCCCCCGACGGCCTACCTCGAACCGGCTCGGGCCGATGCGCTGGCCGATCGCCTGGCGCGGTCGGGGATCAACCTGGTCCGGCTCGGCGACCTCGACACCCCGCTCGGCCCGGATCGCAGCCTCTTCGACGACACCCGCGACGACACCAAGGCGTTCGACGTGCTCGCGCTGGCCAAGCTCGACCACCTGATCGCCGCCCTGAAATCGCGGGGCATCTCCGTGGCGCTCGAGCTTCAGAGCGTGCGCCGGTTCCGAGAGCAGGACGGGGTGGCCGATCCCAACTTGTTGCCCCCGGGCGGGGGACCGGCCGCGGTCTTCGATCCGGTTATCAGGAAACGCGCGATCGAGTCCGCGAAGGCCCTGCTCGAACACGTCAACCCCGAGACCGGCCTCGCCTTGCGCGAAGACCCGGTGCTGGCGTGGGTCACGCTGGCCGGCGAGATCTCGCTCTTCGACCAGGTCGAGAACGCGCAGGCGCTCCCCCCCTCATACGCCGCCGAGCTGAAATCGCTCGCCCAGAAGAGCACGACGGGGACGGGGCGGCGGTTCTGGCAGGCGCTCGAATCGGCGCACTGGAAGGAGATGGCCGACGCGCTGCGCAAAGACAAGCTCCGCGTGCCGATCGCGGGCGTCTCGCACTGGCGCCGGGACCGCGAGTTCGCCGACGCGCTGGCCGAGCCGGGGCTCGACCTGATCGACGACCGGCTCTACTGGAACCCGCCCAGCTGGATCGCTCCCGATCGGCGCTCGCTGCTCTGGAGCTACGACGGGGGGCTGGCCGCCGGCGCCGCGCTGAAGCGCCGGGCCGATCGGCCGTACGTGGTCGGCCAGTGGTGCCACCAGACCCGCGGTGCCTGGGCCTTTCGCTACGAGGCCGCCGACCTGATGCTCGCGACCGAGACCACCCTGCGCGAGGACTGGGACGCCCTGGTTCGACGCGGCCTCTTCATCCACCCGCAAGTCTGGGGCGCCAACGCGGCCGGGACCGGGGGCGAGGAAGACATCTTCCCCATCCCCGAGGTCGTCAACGGCATCCCCCAGGTGTTCGCGCTCTGGCCGCACGCCGCCTCGATCCTGCTCCGGGCCTCTCGGTCCGAGCCCGGCTGGGACCCCAATAGCGGGCGGCTCGTCATCAACACGCCCTCCACCCAGGGCCTCGCGGGCTGGCCCGGGGACAAGCCCGTCGTCAACTTCGATGTACATCAACGACACCGTGACCTCGGCGGGCGCCGGCCACGTGCCCCACATCGTGCGACGCTCGCGATCGAGACCGACAACCCCTACGCCGTCATCATCGCCTCGTCGGCCGGCCCCGAGCCGATCGCCACGAGCAAGCGGCTCCTGGTCACGGCCGTCGCCCGCGTCGAGCCGACCGGCTTTCGCTGGGTCGACGAGTGGAAGCACGAGGTGGCCGATCCCGGCCAGCCGCCGCTGCTCCAGGAGCCGGTCCAGGCCCGGGTCTTCTGGCGCCGCGAGGGGCCGGTCAAGGCCTACGCCCTCGACAACACCGGCGCCCGCGTCTCCGCCGCCCGGCTCGAATCCGTCGAGGGGGGCGTCCGGCTCGTCATCGACGGCTCGACGCCGACCCTGCACTGGGAGCTGGTCGTGGAAGAGTAGAGTGCGTGAAACACACCAATTGTCATATAAAGACAACCGGAGCGTTTCACGCACCCGACAGGAATCAGGCCGGGGGCCGCCGGCGGAAGAAGTGAGGAGCGGGATAGCTGGCCTGGAAGTGGCGTTGCTGCTCGTCAAGGGCGTGGCGACGGTCGAGGGCGCGGATCTGGGAATCGGGTATCGGAAGGCCCGGCTGAGGACGATCGCCCTCCGGGCGCTGAGGGTGTGAGTCAGGCATGGAAGTGATTCCTTGGGATGGCCGCGTCATGCGGGTGGGTCGAGGGTTCTTCCCTCAAGTCATGGTCAACGTCAACGATGATCGGGGAAGGCCCGAGACAGGGAATCCCCCACAAGTCTATGTCGGGAATTGCGGTCCAGATGATCAATAAATTGCTCGGGAACGGGCCCATGGGGGTCGCCCTCGACGCCGTTGGGACGCTGATCGATCCCGATCCGCCCGTGGCGGAGGCGTACGCCGAGGCGGCCTCGCGGCAAGGGGTCGTGCTCGATCGCGCGGTGATCAAGGCGCGGTTCCACCAGTCCTTCCGGGACGATGAGGTGGACGAGGCACGGGGACCACTCGCGACCGACGAGCCGACCGAACACCGCCGCTGGCGGCGGATCGTGGCGAACGTCCTGCCCGAAGTGGCCGACCTGGCCCGCGCGTTCGAGGAACTGTGGACCCACTTCGGCCGACCGGACGCCTGGCGCTGTTTTCCGGACGTCGGCCCGACCCTCCAGTCGCTCAGGGGGCGCGGGGTCCCGGTCCGGATCGCCTCGAACTTCGACGGCCGGCTCCGCGCGGTCGTCCGGGGGCTTCCCGACCTGGCCTGGCTTTCCGAGGCGCTGGTCATCTCCTCGGAAGTCGGCTACCGGAAACCGCATCCGGAGTTTTATCGAGCGGTCTGCGCCTCGCTCGTCCTCCCCCCGGAGCGGATCTTGAGCGTGGGGGACGATGAGGAGAACGACGTCCTCGGGGCGGAGCGCGCCGGGCTGCGCGGGCTCTTGATCGACCGCCGCGGATGCCGCGCCGAGGCCGTCACGTCCCTTTTCAGCCTCGCGGAATGGGCGGCCCGCGAGCGGTCGTGAACGGCTTCCGGACGGCTCCGATTGGTGAAACCACCCCCCCGGCGCCGATAGAGAGCGGGGGATCGACTCGGCTTGCCCGGCGCGGCGACTTGGATTACGATCCTGACCCGACGGCTAGGCCGAACCGTCCTCTCACCCGACCGGGGTGAGCCGTTCCCAGACGTTCCGGTTCCCGTCCATTCCTTTCAAGGAAGAAAGGATGTCGCACGTGGTCGCCACCCTGGAACAACTCGCGGCCCTGGTACGTGGCCGTCTCGTCGGCGATGGCAATGTCCCGATTCACGCGGCGCGGCCGGTGGCCGAGGCCGGGCCGGGGGACATCACGTTCATCGAGAACGAGCGCTACGCCAAGATGCTCCGCACCTCGCCAGCGTCTGCCGTGATCGTCGGGCCGCACTTCAAGCGCGCGACGACTGGAGAGCGCGAGCCCACCCTGCCCCTCATCGAGGTCGACGACCCGATGCTCGCCTTCCTCGCGGTCCGGAGCCATCTGGTCGGCGCCTCGAAGCCGCGCTGGAGCGGAATCCACCCGCAGGCCTGGGTTGCACCCTCGGCCAAGATCGGCGCGAATGTCGCGATTTATCCCTTCGCCTCCGTCGGCGCCGAGGCCGAGATCGGCGACGGGACGACGCTCCATCCGGGCGTCGTCGTCGGCGACCGCTGCAAGATCGGCCGCGACGTGGTGATCCATCCCAACGCCGTGCTTTATCGTGACGTGGTCCTGGGCGACCGTGTCGAGATCCACGCCGGGACGGTGATCGGCGGCGACGGATTCGGCTATCGCTTGATCGACGGCCGGCACGTCAAGGTTCCCCAGAGCGGACGGGTCGAGATCGGCGACGACGTCGAGATCGGGTCGAACTGCACGGTGGACCGCTCGACGTTCGAGGCGACCCGCATCGGCGCGGGTTCGAAGATCGACAACCTGGTGATGATCGGCCACAACAACCAGATCGGCCGCCACAACCTGCTCTGCGGCCAGGTCGGGATCGCTGGCAGTTGCAAAACCGGCGATTACGTGGTCATGGCGGGCCAGGCGGGGATCAAGGACAACCGAGAGATCGGCGACCGGGTGATCGTCGGCGCCCAGGCGGGCGTCCACCGCAACATCCCCTCCGGCCAGGAGGTGCTCGGCTCGCCGGCCATTCCCGCGCGCGAGCAGCGCCGGGTGTTCCAGATGATCGCCCGGCTCCCCGAGATGTACCGGCAGCTCCGGGAACTCGCAGCCCAGGTCGCCCTGCTGACCGCAGCGCTGCCGCCCGGGAGCGAGCCGGAGGACGACCCGACGGGGTTCTGAAGTCGTTCCTCATCGCAAGCGAGCCGAAACGCCCAGGGAGGGGTATCCCGGTGCCCGTGCTCTCTCTTTCCCGGATCAGGTGCCCGCGACCAGCGGCGGCGTCGGACGGAACGATGGTCGGTTTGCTGGCGGGGAGCGGACGGTTCCCGATCCTCTTCGCCGAGGCCGCGCGGCGGCAGGGCTTGAAGGTCGCCTGCGTCGGGATTCGCTACGAAGCCCCCGCCGAGCTGCGCGACCTCTGCGCGACGTTCCAGACGGTCGGCGTCGCGAAGCTCGGCCGGATGATCCGCGCCTTCGAGCGCCTGGGGGTCAAGGAGATCGTCATGGCGGGCAAGGTCACGAAGAGCGTGATGTACACCCCCTGGCGGTTCGTCCAGCTCTGCCCCGACCTGCGCATGCTTCACTTCTGGTACAGGCGGTTGAGCGCCGACAAGCGCGACGACTCGATTTTGCTCGGCGTGATCGCCGAGTTCGAGCGGGATGGGATGACGTTCGCATCGGCCCTGGACTATTGCCCGGAGCTCCTCGTGAAGGAAGGCGTTCTCACGAAGCGTGCGCCGACTCCCTCGGAACGGCGCGACATCGAGTTCGGCTGGAACCTGGCCAAGGAAATGGGGCGGCTCGACGTCGGCCAGTCGGTCGCCGTCAAGGAGCGGGCCGCCCTGGCGGTCGAGGCGATCGAAGGGACCGACCGCTGCATCGAGCGCGCCGGCCAGCTCTGCCGAGCGGGGGGCTGGACCCTCGTCAAGGTCGCCAAGCCGCAGCAGGACATGCGGTTCGACGTCCCCACGATCGGCACCTCGACCATCGAGATCCTGCACAAGGCCGGCGCCCGTGTGCTGGCGATCGAGGCCGACAAGACGATCGTGATCGACCAGCCCGACGTCGTCGCGCTGGCCAATCGCTACGGTTTGACGATCGTGGCACTTCCGGACAGGAAGACGAATGGTGATTCATAACAGTCCGGATCAAGTGCGGTCGTGGAGAACGGGAAAAACGGGGCGGGCCGATTGCCCCGGAATCGCCCTGGCCACGATCCTACCCGTGGCCACTGTCCTGCGGGTCGTGTGACTCGATCACCACAGCCTCTGGTTCGACGAAGTGGTCCCGATGACCATCGCCCGCCAGGACGGGCCATCGTCCGCGCTGGGCGAGTTACGGCGGATTGACGCGACGCGGGCTCCGATTATCCGCCACGAGTGGCCCCCGGATGGATTGTGACGAAGGACGAAGCCGCCATGTCCCTTCTCGATCGGTTACGCGGGGAAACCTTGGTCAGGCTGCTCCCTCTATCTGCAATCCTCATCCCGTGGGATCTTTATCAGATCTCTCGCCTCTGGTGGTCGCCGATGAGGTACGGCCACGACGCCTGGATCAGTCGCCAGATCGGTCGGACCGGCCTCAACCACTTGGTCCTGGGTATCTCGACGACCAAAGGGGCCAACATCACGGGCATCCGTAGCGATGGCAGTCTCCTGATCCACACGTCGTACTCGCCGCTGGCCGCGTGGACCGTCGCACTGCCGATGGCGGCGGGCATCCCGTTCCACGTCGCGGTCCGGCTCCCAGTCCTGGCCACGTTCAACCTTTTCTTCATCAGCCTCTGGGTCTTCGCTGTCGGCCAGTGGGGGCGTGGCGCCGCCACTCTCACCGTTGTATTCTCATCGTTGTACCCGATCGTCCTGTTCCGCTACGGTCTATCGTGCATCTTCGAGATCCTCGCGCTCGGCCCGGTGATGGCCGCCGTCGCGCTCTTCTCCCATCCGCGCCGGAATAGGGGGATCTGGTTGGCGATCGTCCTTGCCTCTGTGGTCAGCGTCCTCTATTCCTGGATCTGCTGGCTCATCATCGTCCCGTGTGCCCTCCGCGACGTCTTCCGCGGATACCGGAGAGAGTCGATCGGCGTCGGGCTCCTCGCCGTCGCCATCCCCATCGCCATTCATGTCACGACCTGCGGCCTGGCGACAGGCGACTCTGTTGGGAACATGCGCGAGTTCCTCATCCATGTGGGGCAGCGCGCCGCGAGTGTGACGGGCAGCGGGCAAATCGTCACCTTTGGAATGGTCATCCTCTTGCTGCTCAAGCGCCTCACCAGCAATCTGGGCACGCTCTCGTGCCTCTGGGCTGCGATCGGAGTGACGTCGGCCCTCGTTGCTCCCCGACGGGCCAAGGACTCCTTCTGGATCGTGCTACTCCTCGTTTTCGCCCTGCCCCTGAACTTGGCAAGGAACATCAGTTACCATCACGATTTCTTCGTGATCCTCTTCGTCCCCATCGCGGCGATCGCCTCCGCTCGACTCCTCTGGTCGGCGATCGCCCTGCTACCCCGCAATGCACAGCGGATTCGGCTGGCGGCGGCCGCGATCGCCGTTTTCTTGGCGGTCGACGTTGCCCCGAAGTGGCGTGTGGTACGGCCCTGGCCCATCGATCATCAACTCGAATTGATCGCCGACACGATTGGCTCGGTCATCCGCCGCGACGACTTCGTGATCGCCAACCCCACGACCTGCTTCGCGAGCGAAGACCATCGGAAGGCCCTGGCCGGCCTTCGTGAGATCTCCCCCTTGTCCCGCTACTGCGGCCAAATGTCCCAGATGGTTTTCGTGGCATTTGACACGCAGGAAGCGACTCAGTTGGCCGCCCAGGCTAGCCCAGCCCAGCGAGTGGTCATCATCGAGATCGGCAAGCCCGCATGGGATTTGCCGCCGGGCTTCCATCAGCTCGCGGTCCAAGCCGACGAACTCCGGATCGGAATCCGCGATCCGGTCGCGGTCCAAGCGAAGACCGATCGAGAGACTTTCCCTCGTTTGTTTCCGGGCCGATCGCGTGACGACGTCGCAGGGGTTCGAACGAGAGCCATCAGAGTTGATCCGAAGCCCCCGTCGCCGCCGGCTTGGGCGGCAACCCCATCTCCACGGCGCGGACGATGACCTCGGCGGCGATCGTCAGGCCCAGGCTGTTCGAGTCGAGCACGAGGTCGAATTGGTGTGGGTCGGTCGGATCGACCCGGTGCATGGTTCGGTCGAACTGGTTGTAACGGCGGTCGAGGTCGCG
>JBKOZB010000014.1:0-9008 GCA_046744225.1 Planctomycetota bacterium
GGCTGTGCGCGACCTGCCCGCGCTCCCGCGCCTGCTGCCGGCGCAGCTTCGTCGGGCTTTGCGTCCGATCTTCGGACATGGTTCACCATCCCCCCGGCCAGCCGCGCCAGACCGCCGCAAGCGACGCGGCCAGCGCGATCATCCCGAGAAAGACCAGAACCAGGCCGAGCACCCAGCGGATCGGCAGGGAAAGTGCCATGAGCTGGAGCGAAGGGGCGGCACGCCCGAGCAGCCCGAGCGCGACGCCCGCCAGCACCAACGCCAGCGCTGTCGGCGCCGCGAGGCGCAGGGTCAGCTCGAGCGCCTGACCCACCCGGCCGAACGCCAGCCGGACCGTCCCTTCGGATAGGACGGCCTCCCCGGCCGGCAGCACGCGATAGCTCTCGATCAACGCCTTGACCAGCACCAACGGGCCGTCGAGCGCCAGGAAGGCCGCCAGGGCGATCAGGGCGTAGAGGTGCCCCAACGGCGTCAGCCCGTCGCCCGCGTCGGGATCGAGCAGCACCGCGGGTGAGAGCCCGGCCTGAATCCCGACGATCTCACCGGCCTGCCGCGCCCCGGCCACGACCAGGGCCGCCGACCACCCCATCGCCGCGCCGATGAGCCCCTCGATCAAACAGGCCCGTCCGAGGACCGCCAGCCCTTCCGGCGGCCTTGCCATCGGCTCGACCACGGGAAGGAGGACCGCGCCCAAGAGCACGGCCAGGGCGAGGCGGCACCGCCAGCCCAGCCCCGGCGTCGCCAGGGCCGGGGCCGTCCAGGCCAGCCCCGCGACCCTCGCCAGGACCAGGGCCGATCCTCCCGAATGACCCAGGAGCCAGACCGCGACGCTCGACGCCATGGGTCCTCCGAATGTGAGATACCTTACAGATGATCGGGTATCGATTCGATCAAGGAGACGGCGAACATGACCCAACGGCCGACCAGCCAGGGCAAGATCGCCAGCGCCGCCACCAGCACCGCCACCAGGCGCGGGACGAGCCCCACCACCGGCTCCTGCAACTGGGTCAGCGTCTGGACCATGCCGACCAGCAGCCCCACGACGAGAGCCACCGCCAGGAGCGGCCCGCCCAGCAGCAAGGCCATCCGAAGCGCCTCGCGCGAGCATTCGATCACCTGAGTCAGCTCCATGACTCACCCCCGAGAGTTGACGTGGGAATCATGCGCTCGCAGGGATCGCGAAGCTCTGGAGCAGCATCGTCGCGACCCGCAGCCAGCCCTCGGCCGCCACGAAAAGGATCAGCTTCAGCGGCAGCGCCACCAGCGAGGGAGGGAGCATGAACAGCCCCATCGCCGCCAGTACCGCCGAGACGACCAGATCAATGACCAGGAAAGGCAAATAAATGTAAAACCCAATGACCAGTGCCGTCGTCAGCTCGCTCAGCAGAAACGCCGGGGCCACCACTCGGAGCGGGAAGTCCTCGTCGAACTTCGGGTCCGCGCGGCCAGCCGCGGGGGGCACCGCGTAGTCATAGAGTTGATAAAAATACTCATGATGGTTCGTTCGATCAATCTGCTGGAGCATGAATGCCTTGATCGGCCTGGTCCCCGCTTCCCACGCCTCGGAGGCCGTCGCTCGGCCCGAGGCGTACGGCTCGATCCCTCGCGAATAGACGACGTCGGCCGTCGGGCTCATGACGAGGGCCGTCAGCAAGAGCGCCAGCGCGGTGAGCACCTGGTTGCCGGGGACTTGCGGGCTCCCGAGTGCCTGCCGTAAGAGGATCAGAACGATGTTGATCCGGACGAATGCCGTCACCATCAGCACGGCCGCCGGCGCCAGCGAGATGAGCACGAACAGCCCGACCGTCTGCACGCTCCGGACGACCTGCTCGGGATCGAGCGAGGGCGCCGACGCTGGTGCGCCCCCCGCCGGGCGAGCGTTCGGCGGGCTGGGTTTGGGAGGCTTCGTCGCGTTCCCGCCCGGTGCGGGCGCGGGGGCCAGCGCGAGCGGACGGTTGGCCACCATCGACGACTTCGTCCCAACCCGCCCCGGCGCGTCCGGATCGCGACCGGCTGGCGCCTCGGAGCCGAGCGTCAGCGATGAGACGACGACCACCCCGACCGCGACGACCGTTCCCAGCAGGCGACTTGCGCTCATTCGTCGTCTCCAACCAGGCGATCGACGCCCCGGATCGAGGGGCCAGGCTCGGGCTCCGGTTCGGGAGAGGCCGGGCCGGCCGGGCCAGGGCGCCGAGGAGCGAACCGCTGGAGGTCGTCTGGCTCCGTCAGCTCGCCGAGCAAGGTGGGCGATCCCTGGGGTCCCGTCCCGAGGATCAGGACGCGCTCGCCCACTCTCAGCAGGTAGACCATGTGCTTCGGCGAAAGGCTGGCGCGACCGACCACGCCCAGGAAGCCGCCCGAGCCGGCCTGCGGCAGGAACCGGCGCGAGGCCATGCTGATTCCGCCGACGAGGGCCAGGGCCAGGGCGATCCCCGCCGTCCCGAACCACCAGCCGCCCGATTTCTCGGCGAGCCCGTCCGCGCGCCGCCCGGTGGCGCCTCGGGGTGGGAACGGGCGCGGCGACACAGCGTTCCGACCGGCAATGGACACTGTGGGGGGGGACTGGTCGGCTCGGACCGAAGGCACGACCAGCCCGAAGAGCACCGGCCCCAGGATCAGGACGGCTCCGATCTCCCTGACGACTCGCTCGTGAAGATGCGCGCTGGTCATTGGCGATTCCCTTGCTTGGCCGGTTCCGACTCGCGCCTTGGCCGGATCAGGCCACCATGTCGTCCGGGTCGTCGAATGCGACTTGGCCGGACCGGCTGAGCCGGCAAAGGGCCTCGATCACGGCGCGCTGGGCCGATTCGGCCGTCTGGGATGGCACGGGTCCGTGGGCGTGGAGCTTGGCTTCCCACCGGGCCGCCGAGGCGGGCGAGAGCTTGGCCAGCAACTGGTCGCGGAGGCTCGGCGTGATGCCGATCAGCGCTTCCAGGACCTGGGTCTCGGCCACCTGGTCGAGGACCGCGCGGAGGTCGGCGTTCTCCAGGAGCCCCAGTTCTTCGATATTGACGAGCTCAGACAAGGATCGCCTCCTGACCGTTGGGGTCGGGAAGAGTGAGACGGCCGTGGTCATGGAGGCGACGGAGCCGCTCGGCCACATCGGCCTGGGCGGCCTCGACATCGTCGAGTCGGAACGGTCCGAGATGGGCCAGGCCGCGCCGGAGGACCTCGGCCGAGCTGGGCGGCAAGGCCCCGAGCACCTTGGCCCGCACGGGTCGGGCCGCGCCGGCGAGGGCCAGAGTCCAGGTGGTAGCATCCTCGTCGTGATAGGCTTCCTGGATGTCGCGATCGTCCATCCTGACCAAGTCTTCGAACACGAACCGAAGCCGGCGCAGGCCGAGGCCGTAGAATTCCTCGAGGACCACCTGCTGCTCGACCGGCGTGACCCGTTCGAGCCGGGCGATCTCCAGGGTCACGGCCTCGACGGCCGCCCGGTCGAGCTGCGCCAGGAGCTGCGACGCCAGGGGCTGCTCCAGGCTGACCAGAAGGATGGCCGCCTTGCGCAGCGGGGTCGAGTCGGCTGCGAATTCGGCATCGGGGTCGACCGCGATGGCCGATCCGCTGCTCGGCCCCGTGGTCAGGGTCGATCTCCCACGCGGGGTCTCCGTGCGTGTCATGCCGATCCTCCTCCCTGACCAATCCAGCGATGGAGGACGCTGGCGGCGGACTCGGGGTTGAGCCGGATCAACTCGCGGACTCGTTCCGACGTGCCGGGCCCCGGCTCCGAGGGCGCGTCGTCCACCGTGTAGCGGCCCCGGTGCGCCGTCGCGGCGGGACGAGCCTCCGGCCGGCGCGACGCGAGCACGCGGAAGGCGACGACCAGGAGCGTCGCCATCCCCGCGCCCGCCGACGCGGAGGGCACCCACCAGGGGATCGACCTCCGCGCCTCGGTGGCGGGCGGGTTCATCCGGGGGGGGCTCGCCGGCTCGTCGTCGGGAATCGTGTCGATCATCACCTCGTGGAGCTCGCCGGGGGGTACCACGAAATTGACCGCGGTCCGGATCCTCGTCTCGGTTGACGATCGCGCCGACTGGAGATCCTCCTGCGACGGCTCGCGGTTCGGCATCGCCTTCAAGTAGAAGCTGCGCGGCACGTACACCAGGACCCGGGCCGGGCTATGGTCCTCGGCGAGCTTCGCCGGAGAGGGAGATGGGGCGACGGCCAGGGCCGGACCTGGACTAGGCGGTGGGTCAAGTTCCAGCGGCTTGTTGACTCCGACCGACGACTCGGGCGCGACGGTCGCTTCCGTCGTCGGAGTTGGCGTGGAGGAGGGCGGAGGCGGAGGTGGCGAAGCGGGCGCCGGGACCATTTGCACCGTGACCCGGACCCCCTTGATCCAGTCGAGCTTCTCCAGGATCTTCTCGGTGAATTCCACCTCGCGCGCCCGGTCCTTCGTCATCTTGCCCAGCGTCGAGTTGCCGGCGATCAGGTAATGGCGTCCCTTCTGGTCGAAGACGGTCATGGCGTCGGGCTTCAAGTCGGGCTCTTTCCCCACGAGGATGTTCTGAATCGACTGGACGGTCGTCGGCCCGATCTCGCGGTTCCCCTCGGTCTCGAGCCAGACGAACGCCGTCGCGTTCGAGGTGGGGCGGAACCCCACGCGTGTCTTCGGCCGGTTGATCCACACATGGGCGTCGTTGATCCCTTCGAGTTGCCGGATCAACGCCGCCAGGACCTCCTCGCGTGCCTTCTTGATCCGCTGCTCCTGCTCCGGCAGCCCATCCCAGAAACTCGACGGGATCGTCTCCTCGATCTCGTCGATCGGCCGCGGGCCGACATCGAGCTTGGCCAGGACCGCGCGGGCCTCATCGAGCCGATCGCCGGGGACCTCGATCCGCCCCCGGTCATCGACGCGATACGGGAGAGGCTTGGCATCCAGGGCGCGGGTGATCTTGATGATGTCGTCGGAAGAGAACGGCTGGCCCGAGCGGAGGTATTCGCTCCCGGACGGCAGCGGTGAGGCGACATAGACGAGCGCGACGAGCACGGCCACCGCGCTGAGGGAAAGGGACCAGCGGAAGATCGGCCCTCGGGCCGCGAGCAAGCGCCGGACCCGATGGACCTGGGCCCGCACCCGCGCGACCACCGTGGCGGGGGACGTCGGATTCTCAGTCCGCATCAGCTCTCCTCCGAGCAACCAGGTCGCGTCCGGTCGGGCCACGTCGCCCCGAGGACCGTGGCGGGCGGGTTCGATGCGGTCCTGACGGGGAACTTGTGGCGGACGCCGGCGCGGTGCCGAGGCTCATGAGCAGGGAAAGCGGACGGAAGAGGCCCAATCGGTCGGCCGGCAAGGCGATGGGAGCGTGCGGAAGGGTCGGGTCCCCACGGCCCAACGCGTCGCGGGTGGCCGCCTCCCATCCATGGGAACGTCGGGCCCGTCGCATCCTGCGTTGGGGAGTGTTATCCACAATTCGCGCTGTTTGTCAATCGCGCCAGGCGCTGAATCCACGGGAACCGCGGGCGGACCAACGAAACGACGACAGCCCACGCATCCCGATGCATGGGCCGTCGTCGCGTCCGGGACCGAGCCATCCCTCAGGCCATCGGGCCCCAGAGATGGCTGGGTCTCGCTGTTCAAGCTACCCAGGGGCTCAATTGCCGGCCGGAGTCGAGAAGAGCAGGCTGCTGGTCGGAGCGGTGGACGCCGGGGCCGGAGCCGGGGGAGCGGGGGCCGCAGGAGCCGGAGCCGCGGGGGCCGGAGCTGCGGGAGCCGGAGCTGCGGGAGCCGCCGGGGCGACCTCAGGAGCGGGCGGGGCCTCTTCGCCAGGGGCCGGAGCCGGGGCCGGACTGATCTGGCCCGAGGTCGGGACCGCCTGGGCCGCGCCATAGGCCTGAGGCGCGCCATAGGCCTGGGGCGCCCCATAGGCCTGCGGGCTGGGAATCACGCCCTGGGCCGAAGGATACACCGCGGGGCCACAAATCTCGCAGCCCGAGGGGGCATGGCAACCCCAGACCCGCTTCTTCTTCAGAACCCACTCGTAGGTGTAGGTCGGCTTGGGCCAGTGGAACCTGTGCTTCAGACCACCGCAAGGGCTAGGCGCCGCACACTGCGCCGAGGGCACCACGGGCGCCTGGGCGCTGGGGACAACCCCCTGAGGCGAGGCCAGGCCGCAGGTGGAACAGTCGCTACCATGGAACGGACCCGCCATGCTCACGCTGCACGCGCCAAGAGCGACGGCGAGGCTGAGGCTCAACGTCAAGGGCTTCAACATGGAGACACTTCTCCTTCGCAAACGTTCGGTCAAGGGCGGCGAATCCGGCCGGCCGTCTCGCCCCGCCCCTCTTGGGTAAATCCACGGCATCAGTCCGGCGGCGGGTCTTCCCGAGAACCCGAGGCCTGTCGGCCCAACCCTCCAGACGACGCCACCCAGTTGGTGCTCCCGAGTCCTCGCCGTGGCTAACCTTGGCGAGCCACCCGTTGTATCGACATCCCGGGCACCTCCCTTGAGCACGCTTCGCGTTTTAAGCCAAGGGGTTAGGGAAACTCACCTTGACGGTCCTCGCGATCGGGCAATTCTGGCAATCTGCAGGAAAAGAGATGGCCGCACGACAAGAACATTTGGAGAAATCGTTACGATTCAATTCATATGACCCCTAGGGTCGACCCGATCGGCGCCCTCGTCGGAGGAGGCGTTCGGTCAATAACGACGCCGGGACACTGCCGGTCGGACCGACGACGCCCCGGTCGGGAACACGGAGAGGAGAGGAGGAATCCCTCCCGGCGGTTTCGCTCCGCGCGACGCCGGCCTATTGCCGTCTCGACTCCTCGGCGCGCTGGGGGTCGGCGGCGACGGGGACGGGGGCGAGGGGATTCACGTGCAGCAGGACCACCCCATGACGGCTCACCCCCTGCTCGCGATGGATCGGCGTGACCAGGCCGGCGATCGAGCCGGAGAGCTGGTCGTACAGCGTGTCGCGCATCAGGAGGTACGACGAGGTCCGCTCGAGGCTTTGCAGCCAGGAGCGGAGGACCTCCTTCTCCTTCTCCTTGCGCTCGATGAGCATTTGGGCCTGCAATTGCTTGCGTTTCTTGGGGTCGGTCACGAGCAGGCTGTCCCGGAACTCGTTATCCATGTCGAACCCCTTGTTGTACTTGGGCTGGCTCCCCGGGACAGGGGCGAGTGTCCGGTCACGCAGGTAGAACCAGAGGCCCTCGTCCAGCTCCTCGAAGAACATCACGGTCCGCTCGTTGGGGGGGACCATCCGGTCGATCGTGGCGGCCAGGGCCCGGTGGCCCTTCGAGGGGTTGTAAGTCGGGCCGATCCCACCATAGACGACCAGGACGGCGACCGCCCAGGCGGCCACGAGGGGAGCCAGCGCCCCGGCGTCAGCCCCGTGATGCCAGGCCCAGGCGCTGGCGACCGCCCCGACGGCCACCGCCGCCGAGACGACCGCGATCCATCCCACCTCCTGCGGCGCGAGCTGCCGGGCCGCCACCGGGGCGACCAGCGCCCCCACGAACAGCACGACCCAGTGGAATTGAAGGAGGCGCCGCGGCAGGCTCGTCCTCGCCCCGGGATCGCGGGCCGTCCGCGTCAGCCGGACCCACTCGACCCCGATCAAGAGCGCGACGCCCGGCAGGCAGGGGAGATAATAGTTCGGCTTGGCGACCGCCCAGAGGCAGAACATCGCCATGTTGGCGACCGCCCAGAACCAGGGGAACCAAATTCGCGGCTTGTAGCTCCGCCCGCGCGGCAGGCAGGGCAAGATCACCGCCGTCGTCGCCGGGATGACCCAGGGGGCGGTCAGCCAGAACCAGTCGGCCGCGAGGACCTCGTGCTGGCGGTGATGCGCGATCCCCGCCGTCCCTGTCTTCTGGCCCATCTCCAGCAACCAGACCTTCACCGCGTTCGGATCGTTGAGCCAGACCGGCACCGGCCAGCTCAGCGCCAGGAGGAGAAACAGGAGCCACCCCCGGCCGTCGGCCAGGTGCCGCACCCCCGCCCGGAATCGGCCGAAGGTCGCGAGGTAGGGGACCAGCGTCAGCGCGACCAGGGCCACGACGATCGGCCCCTTGGTCAAGAACCCAAGCCCCAGCGCGGTGTAGAGCACGAGGTTCCACCCGCGCGCGCCGCCCGGCTCGTCGCCGACCTCGCCGCCGTCGCCGTGCAGCCGGCGCCAGGCGGCGTACAGGGCCAGCGTCGTGAAGAAGGCGAGCGGGCCGTCGTTGCCCGCCTGCCGCAGCTCGACGATGAAGAAGACCAGCGACGTCAGCGCCAGCCCCGAGGCCAGCCCCACCTCGCGCCCCCCGAGCCGCCGCCCGAGCCCGTAGACCAGGCCCACCATCCCGAGCGCCGCCAGGGCGCTGGGCAGCCGGACCATCCATTCGTCGCGCCGGCCGGTCAGTCCCATCAGCAGGGCGATCGTCCAGCGCGGCAAGGGGGGCTTCTCCAGCCGGGGGCGCCCCTGGATCTGAGCGACCAGCCAGTGCTCGCGGTCGATTGTATCGATCGCCTCGGCCGAGGCCCGCTGCTCGCGCTTGCCCCAGAGATCGACAGAGCCGAGGAACCCGAGGAACACCACGACCGCCAGCACAGCCAGGGAAGCTTCCGGCCCGAAACATCGGACCCACTCCCGCGCGGACATCGTCGGCATCATTTCCTCCCTGAACTGAGCCCCGCCCTCTCGGGCCGCCCGGCCCCCGATCCTTCCGGGGCGCGTCCCTGACTCCCCTCGGCGACTCCACACCATCTCCTTGACCGAGAGGATGCGGCAAAATACCCGAGTCGCCCCACCTCGGCAAGCCAAGCCGGACGGGAAACCCGTGAGAGGAACGGATGACGAATGGGACCTCCAGAATCCGGCCTCGGGGCATGATCGGCAGGAACGGCGCAGCGTTTAAACAGTTGAGTAAGGAACGGTCTATTACTGCACTCTGCGAGAATCGAGGATTGTCAGGCCACCAGCTTGACCACTCGATCCAGCAGGTACCAGATTTTCTGCGGCAGCGGCCCACGACCCCAACTCCGCTGAAACTCCTCCTCCAGCATCTCTCGCTGCAACGC
>JBKOZB010000343.1:0-17039 GCA_046744225.1 Planctomycetota bacterium
GTCAAGGCTAGGTGCCTCCCCCGCCGCGCTGAATAGGTAGGACGAAATCGCCGCGCGTCGCGATGGTCACGAAGAAGGGCGGCCTGTTTCCCCCCACTTCGCTTCCCACGCTCCGAGGGGTTCTGGGTGGTGAACTTCCAAGCCTCATCCTCGATCGATGTCCCGCCCCATCACTCTTCAGTCGAGAGATGCCGCCCGTCATGCCGGACGCCAGCTTCAGCTCGACGAGCCTGGGGAGACTGAGGTAGGAAACCCCATCGATCTCGACGCCCGCCTCGGCCGGGTCGGGGAAGGCCACGGGCTTGGGCTTGCCGTCGCCGGGATATTCGCCGGCGACCAGGAACTTGATCCGGACGCCGTGCTCGGCGTCGCGCAGGCCCTTGCTACCAGTGAAGGGAGGGATGTAGCCGAGCCCCTCCAGCCGCTCGTGGATGACCTTCAGCCCCTCGCGCGTCACCAGGATGTCCACGTCCACGGTCAAGCGCCGGAACCCGTGTGCATCGAGCGCCATGCCGCCCGCGACGGCGTAGGCGACGCCGAGCTCGTCGAGTCTTCGGGCGATCTTGCGGAGCGTCTTGAAGACCGCGTCGTCCTTCCGGAAGTGCCGGTCGCCCTCGTCCATCGCCCACTCCCGGTCCTGGGACAAGAGCTGTTCATAAACGACCACGGCTCACCTCCGATCCTGCCTCACACATCGGGCTCGCCGTCGGCGTCGAGGTCGTCGATGTGGTCGCTGGCCTCGGCCTGGCCGACGCCGTCGTTGATGATGTGGGGGGGATGGCCGTCGCCCTCGACGATCGGCGGCACGTCGGGGACCTCCGCCACCAGGTCGCCGTTGGCCGCGAGCTCCCCCTCGGGGAGCCGGGCCAGGCTGCCAACGCTGTCGCCGTCCTCGACGCGGATCAGGCGGACGCCCTGGGTGTTCCGGCCGATCAGGCGCATGTTGGCGACGGAGGTGCGGATCAGGATGCCCCGGGTCGTGGTGAGCATCACCTCGTCGGCGTCGGTCACCTTGGCGATCGCCACGACCGGGCCGTTCCGCTCGGAGGTCTTAATGTCAATCAGTCCCTTGCCCCCCCGGTTCTGCGCGCGGTACTCGGTCAGCGCGGTCCGCTTGCCGAAGCCCTTCTCGCAGACGGTCAGGAGGCTGGCCGAGTCGTCGTCGCCGTTGGCCACGATCATGCCGACGACCTCGTCGCCTTCCAGGCTGATCCCCTTGACGCCATACGCCGGCCGGCCCATGGCGCGGACGTCCGACTCGTCAAACCGGATCGCCATCCCCTGGCGGGTGCTCAGGACGACCTGGTCGCCCGCCTTGGCCCGGGCCACGCCGATGAGCTCGTCCCCCTCGTCGAGCCCCAGGGCGATGATCCCGCGGCCCAGGGGGCGGCGGAACGCCGTCAGCTCGGTCTTCTTGACCGTCCCCCGGCGCGTGACCATCATCAGGCACTCGTCCTCCTTGAACTCGCGGACCGGGATCATCCCGGTGATCTTCTCCCCCGCGCCCAGTTGCAGCAGGTTGACGATCGCGCGGCCGCCCGAGGTCCGCGTCGCCATCGGCACGTCGTAGACCTTCAGCCAGTAGACCTTCCCCTGGTCGGTGAAGAAGAGGATGTAGTCGTGCGTCAGCGCGACGAACATGTGCTCGAGGAAGTCGCCCTCGCGGGTGTTCGTGGCGGTGATCCCGCGCCCCCCGCGGTTCTGGGCGCGATAGGTGCTGGGCGGGAGCCGCTTGATGTAGCCGTCGTGCGTGACGGTGACGATCATGTACTCTTCGCGGATCAGGGCTTCCTTGTCGTAGTCGCCCAGCTCCTCGGGGTCGAGCACGCTCCGGCGCGGGTCGGCGTACTTCGCCTTCAGCTCGCGCATGTCGGCGCGGATCAGGTCGAGGATCACCCGCTCGTCGCCCAGGATGCGTTCGGACTCGGCGATGTCCTTCTTGAGGCCCGTGTATTCGAGCGCCAGTTTGTCGGCCTCCAGGCCGGTCAGTTGCTGGAGCCGCATGGCGAGGATTGCGTCGGCCTGCATCCGGGTCAGGCTCGTCGCCGCCTTGGCCTCGGGGTCGTTCAAGGCCCGCTTGAGGATCTCGGCCGAGACCTCCAGCCCCATCAGCCGCGCCCGGGCCTCGGCCGGGTTGGCCGAGGTGCGGATCACCCGGATGATCTCGTCGATGTACGCCAGGGCGACGAGCAAGCCTTCGAGGATATGGGCCCGCGCCTGGTCGCGCCTCAGGAGGTATTGCGTCCGGCGCCGGATGACGTTGACCCGGTGCTCGATGAAGAGCCGGAGCAGGTCCTTGAGCGCGAGCGTCCGGGGCCGGCCGTCGACTAGGGCGAGCATGATCACGCTGAAGGTGTCCTGGAGCGGCGAGTACTGGAAGAGCTGATTGAGAACGACGTGCGGGTCCTCGCCCTTCTTCACCTTCATGACAATCCGGACCGGCTGCTTCCGGTCGCTCTCGTCCACGATGTCGGTCACGCCGGTGACGCGGTCGGCATTGACCAGCTCGGCGAGCTTCTTGAGCAGGGGCTCCTTGGTCAACTGGTACGGGATCTCGGTGAAGACGACCTGCGTCCGGCCGTCCTTCTGCTCCTCGATCGCGTACCTGGCCCGGACGATCACCTTGCCGCGCCCTGTGCGGTACGCCTCGCGGATGCCGTACCGGCCGCAGATCGTGCCGCCGGTCGGGAAGTCGGGGCCGGGGACGATCTCCATCAGCTCGTCGAGCTCGATGTTCGGGTTGTCGATGTAGGCGACGACCGCGTCGCAGACCTCGCCCAGGTTGTGCGGCGGGATGCTCGTCGCCATCCCGACAGCGATCCCCCCCGAGCCGTTGACGAGCAGGTTCGGGAACTTGCCCGGCAGGACGCGCGGCTCCTGGTGCTTCTCGTCGTAGCTCGGCTGGAAATCGACCGTGTCGAGCTTGATGTCGTCGAGCATCTCGGCCGCGACCGGGCTCAGCTTGGCCTCGGTGTACCGCATCGCCGCCGGGGGCAGGCCGTGGATCGACCCGAAGTTCCCCTGGCCGGTGATCAGTAGGTGGCGCATGTTCCACCACTGCGCCATGCGGGTCAGGGTCGGATAGATCGAGTTGTCGCCGTGCGGGTGATACCGCTTCATCGTCTCGCCGACGATCCCCGCGCACTTGCTGGTCGAGCCGCCGGGCGTCAGGCCGAGGTCGAGCATGGCCATCAAGATCCGTCGCTGCGACGGCTTCAACCCGTCGCGGACGTCGGGCAGGGCCCGGCTGATGATGACCGACATCGCGTAATTGAGGTAACTTTCCTTGAGCTCTTCCTCGATGTTCAACGGCAGGGGACGCAGGTGGTCGGCGGGCGGCGGGACGGCAGTGCTCACGGTCGCTCCCTCTTCACTTCAGACGCCCACACCACCGGACCTAAAAAATCCAGCGCGGACGCAGGGCGAGAGACGGTTCAATTGTACCCGAGTCGTCCCGCGAATGCAACATCGTCAGCGGGCGGCCGAATACACCTAAGTTCCTATTCCACGAGCAGTTCGAGCCGAGCACTTGCCCCCGCGTGGAGATCTTCGGCCCGTCCCAAAACCCAGCCGGCTCCTGGTCGGAGAATGGTGAAGGTCGCTCCGAAGGATGCCGATTGCATGCTGCCAATCAGGTGCGAACAGCCGAGGAAGACGAGCCTCTCCCGCTCTCTGGCGACCCAGTTCACCCATATTGACCGCACCATTCTCCGAACAGGAGCCACTCATGTGACACGACGCTTAAGCTTTTCAAATCAGTGGATTTTTGTGCAGAATGCGACTCTTTGGGCGAAGCATTTCTCGGTAGAAAACGGGTTGGCCCGATGAAAGGAAATTACCTCGAGGGGGGTTCGGCGGCGGCCGAGCCCGGCCGCCAACGCTGACGGAGGGCGGCGACGGCGGCGGCCAAGGCGGGGTCGGCGGCGAGGCGGGCGGCAGCCGTCTGGCAGGCGTGGCGGACGGTCTTCGAATCGCGCCCGCCGAAATAGGCGCCGATCGCCTGGAAGCTCTGGCCGGTCCAAGAACGGGCCAGGTGCATCGCGAGGTGGCGCGGCTCGACGATCGTCTTGCGGCGGGTGTCAGAGCGGAGGTCGCGGAGCGTGACGCTGAATCGGTCGGCGATGGCCCAGGCGATCTGGTCGATGGTCAGGGAGGGTAACGCACCGTCTGCCGCGAGGAAGGGCTCGACGAGGCGGCGATCGAGCGGCCGGCGGTCGAGCCGGGCGGTCAGGGCGAGATTGGCGAGCCAGCCATCGAGCGTGCGGTAGCCGTCGGCGGCCTCGGCCAGCGAATCGACCGCTTCGGCCGCCAGGGCGATCCCCCTGGTCCGGGCGCGGTCGAGCAGGTATCGCCGGCGCAAGGCAGGGCCCGGCGGATCGATGTAGACGGCCAGTCCCCCCATTAATCGGTTGACCAGCCGGCGCGGCCAGCCCGACCACTGGCCCGGTCCCACCCGCGCCGAGACCGCCACGCCGGCTCCGGCGTCATCCAAGGCGTCGAGCGTGTGCGTCAGCTCCTCCAGGGCCAGCGGGGCGCGCTCCAGGGCGTGCAGGTCCTCGAGCACGAACAGGTCGAGCCGCCGGAACCGGGCCCGCAGCTCGGACCAGCCGCCGGGCTGGTTAGCCGCCTCGGCGCAGGCAGCGGCGAATGCCTCGGCCTCCAGGTGCGCGACGGCCGACTCGGGACGCCGCAACAACCGCTCGCCGACTAGGCCCGCCAGGAGCCGCGACTTGCCCACGCCCGACGGCCCGTGCACGACCAGGGGCGAGATCCCCGCCCCTTCGCCCCGCGCCAGGGCCAGCACGCTCGCGTGCGCCAGCTCGTTCTCGGGGCCGGTCAAGAACCCATCCCATGGGTGGGGGATGGAGGATGGGGGATGGGGGTCAGGAGTTGTTTGATCCATCCCTGGATCCCTCGATCAAAGACCCATGGCGGGCCGGACCGTCAGGGTCAATTCCTTGCCGTCGCGGAAGACGACGACCGAGACGACCTGGCCGGGGACGATCCCCTCGGCGGCGGCGTAGGTGTCGGCGACCGAGGCGGTCCAGCGGCCGTCGAGCGTCGTCAGGAGGTCGCCGGGCTTCAACCCAGCCGTGGCGGCGGGCGACTCGGGGAGCACGGCGCGAATCGGGACGCCGGGGTTGTCGAGCCCGCCCTCCGGCTCACCCACGCTCAGGCCCCAGAGCGCCCCAGGGGCCAGGGTGCGGTGTCGGACGGTCTTGGGACCGGCCAGGCGGCCGGGAAGCTCCTTTAGCAGGTTGCGGACCTCGGCGTTGACCGGCTCGAACGTCATCGTCCGCGTCTGGTAGTCGATCGTCGTCTTGTACCGCGCGAAAAAGGTGTAGCCAAGGATGCCGTCGAGCGGCTTGCCGAGGAAGCTCCCCAAGGCCCGCAGGACCGGGTGGTCGAGGATGACGACTGGCACGTTCTTGGCCGTCAGGCCGCCGATCTCCAGCGACTTGACCTCGGACTCGCCGCGGACCGAGAAGAGGAGCGAGCGGGGAGCGTCCCTCTTGACCGCCCCCGACCGCTCGCCCGCCCGGTTGCTCAGCAGGGTGATCGGGGCCCCTAAATCGAAGATGAACCGGAACGGACCCTGGTCGTTGATCTTGGCCTTCACGACCATGTGGTTCGTCGGGAGCATCTCGAACGGCACAACCGCCTTGTTCGGCGGGGCCGGAGGATCGGCCAGGGCGTACGTGAGGCTCAGGACGGCGGTCAGGGTCAGCGCCAGGAGTCGGCGGCGATGGGTCTGGGTCATGGTGCGTTACAGCCCCTCCCCTGCGGTCAGGGTCAGCTCGCGAGCCTCCGAGCCGCGCCGGACTTCGAGCGGGACGCGGTCGCCGGGCCGGACATCGGCGGCGGCCTCGCGGATGGCCTTCAGGGTCGCGACGTCCTGGTCGAGGAGCCGGACGAGTCGGTCGCCGGCCTGGACTCCGGCCTTGGCGGCGGGCGAGTCGGGCAGGACGCGAGCGACGCGGACCTCGCCGGGCGCCTCACCCAGCTCCAGGCCGAAAAATCCGCGCGGGTGGAGCTGATCCTCGGGCTGCTTGCCCATGAGGAAGGCGAGCCCCTTGGCAATCGGCCCCAGGGCGTTCATCGCCTGGACGTCGGCCGGGAGCCGCTCGTTCGCCTTGCGACGCGGCACGGGCGGGTCCTTCGGGTCGAAGTCAAGCCGGGTCCAGGTCATCCGGTCGCGCGTCGGGTCGAGCTCCATCCGGAACCGCGCCAGGATCGTGAAGCCGAGGATGCCGTCGATCGACGCGCCGGGGAGTCCCAGGGCGTTCATGCCGACCAGTTGGAACGGGTCCTCGACCCGCGCCTTGAGGTTCGTCAGCCGCGCTCCCCCCTCGAAGTCGAGGCGGTCGAGCGGGGTCCAGAAGTCCTCTTGGGCGGGGTTCAGGCCGACCTTCCGGGCCGTCTCGGTCGAGATGTAGAGGGCCGGCGCCCCGGTATCGACCAGGAAGTTGAACGGCCCTTTGCCGTTGACCCGGGCCCGGACGAGGAAGTGGTTCGTGTCGGTGAGCCGGTAGGGGACCTGGTAGGACTGGCCGACCGCCGGGTCCCGAGCCGCGTCCGGGGCCAGGGCTGACAGGGCCAGGAGCCAACCAAGCCGCGCGAGCCGTCGATTCATGGGGGAGTGTCGCTTTCGGTGCTCGATCCTTCCGCTCGTTTTCGGGAGCTGTTCGACTCCTGGACCATTATCCAATCTCTCCGGGGAACGGTCCAGCGATCCCGCGGAAATGCCGGACCGATTGCAAAGTCCGGGTAAGCGTCTTTCGTGTTGGTAGGACACTTGAGCATTCGGTTGTAGCTGGGATTCCAGAAGGCCTCCCACTGACCGGGTTTGCTTCGCCAGAGCGCCTGCAGGTGGCAGACGGCATCGGCCGGGTGGCTCTGGTCGGGTGGCATGCCCACAAGACGTGGACATGCCACCCCGCCGCCCGCGGCGCCTACTTCTTGAAGGGAAAGAGGGGGAGTTGGATCGCGCCGCCGGTGACGCTGCGCAGGAGGCCCGCCAGCATGATGTACCAGGCGAGAGCAGCGGTCAGGAGGCCCAGCCAGCCGCCGATCCGCACCCAAGGAGCGGGTTTGACCAGGAAGCCGTAGGTCAGCGCGATGAACGTCAGCAACAGCACCGTGAGTGTGAGGGCCAACGCACCGTTGATACGGAACGCGGCGATCGTCAGGAGGGCCGTGAAGATCGTCCACCCGAGCAAGAAGAGGCCGATGGCCTGCTCGGGATCATGGAGGCTGGCCCGGATGTTGAAGCCGGGGATGAAGATCGCCGCGAGCGCAGCCCAGAAGGCCGCGTAGGAGGAGAACACTGTCGCGCCGAAGGTGTTGCCGGTACGGAACTCCCACATGCCAGCCAGAAACTGTGCGAGGCCGCCGTAGAAGATGGCGAGGCCAATGAAGACGGCGTGGTTCTTGGCGGCGTTCGGAACGATGATTTCCGCGTTGAGGGCGCTGAGGACAAACGTGGTGAGAGCGAACCCGGCCAGTCCGAGGGGACTCGGATCGCCGATCGTCACGGGACCGGTAGTAACAGGGGGTTCGGCCTTGACCTGTTGTGCCATGTGCTTCACTCCGAGCTTTGGTTGAACAATGTCCCCTATCCCCGTTAAACTCACCCCCTCCGTCAATCTTCAATTAACAGGTATCGTGAAAATGGATCTCCTTGTAACCAAGGAAACTTCGCCCATTAATTGAAGACTGATAGAAGGCTTGTAGAGGATAGAATTATGTTAGTCTAACACATTCCGGGGCCCAAAGAAAAAGTTGCCGAGTGCGGTCCCGCGGAAATGCCGGGGTCTCGAAGTCCCGGCTCCCGATCAAATCGGCCAGAACGGGCGGGCGGGAGTTTGCTTGGCCAGGCGCCGTGCGTTAACTTCAAGCGCCTTGAAGGAATGGGTACAGAGAGGTCGCTGGCCGACGTGACGGAGCGAGCCCCCCAAGCCAAGCCGATCGACCCGCCCTGAATCCTCCCGATCGCAATCAACCCGCGAGCGTCCCTCATGTCAATCGCCACGCCGTCCGCGCTGGACCGGGCTCGCAGCAAGGCGTATCTCCGGCTCTTGCCCCTGTTGTTCCTCTGCTACGTGATCGCCTACGTCGATCGCGCCAATGTGGCACTGGCCAAGTTGAAGATGACCCATGACCTGCCGGGCTTCGACAACGCGGTGATCGGCTTCGGGGCTGGGGTGTTCTTCATCGGCTACTTCCTGCTGGAGATCCCCGGCACGTTGCTGGTCGAGAAGTGGAGCGCGCGGAAATGGATCAGCCGGATCATGATCACCTGGGGGCTGATGGCGGCGTTGACCGCGGCGGTGAAGACGCCGCTCCATTTTTACATCGTCCGGTTCCTGCTCGGCCTGGCCGAGGCGGGCTTCTTCCCCGGCGTGATCGTCTACCTGACCCACTGGTTCCCGAGCCGCGACCGCGCTCGGGCCCTGGCCTGGTTCTTCATCGCCACGCCGATCGCGCAGATCGTCAGCCCCAAGCCGACGAACTGGCTTCTGGCGATCGGCACCGAGGGCCGGCCGGCGATCCTGGGCCTGGTCGGCTGGCAGTGGGTGTACATCGCCTGGGGCGTCCCCGCGGTCATCCTCAGCGTCATCGTCTTGATCTTCCTGACCGACCAGCCCCGCCAGGCGCACTGGCTGACCCCGGAGGAACGCGAGGCGTTGGAGTGGGAGCTGAGTCGGGAGAAGGCGCTGCACCGCGGCGGCAAGCACCTCGGCGCGGTGCGGGCGCGGAGCGACGTGGTCAAGGTGGTCGCGCTGGCCGTCGCCTACTTTTTCGTCGTGACGGGCAACTACGGGGTCGAGTTTTTCCTGCCGAGCATCCTGGAGAGGTGGTACAACCTGAAACTCGATCGATTGACGTGGCTGGTGATCCTGCCGCCGATCGGGTCGCTGGTCGGCCAGCTCTTCGTCGGCTGGAGTTCCGACCGCACCCACGAGCGCCGGCTGCATGCGGTGGTGCCGATCTATGGCGGAGCCGCGGCGCTGGCCTGCGTCGCCTTGCTCAAGAATCCTCCCCCGTGGCTGACGGTCACCCTGTTCATCGTCGCCATGACGGGACTGAAGGCCTACCTGCCGGCGTTCTGGTCGTTGCCCAGCCTGTTTCTGACCGAAACCGCCGCCGCAGCCAGCATCGGCCTGATCAACTCGCTAGGGAACCTGGGCGGATTCCTCGGCCCCTCCGTCATCGGCAAGGTCGAGACGATCACCGGCTCGTTCAAGGGGGGAATCCTCTTCCTCTGCATGTCGATGGCCATCTCGGCGACCATCATCCTGCTCCTGGGCCTCGTCGGCCTCGATCAGAAGGTCGAGAAGACCTTGGTCGAGGACGAGGCCGATCTGCTGGCCGAATCCGATGCGATGATCGAGCCCGCCTGACGGACGCTTAGACAGCGGCTTGTGGCCATTCGGCCGGTGTTTTCGGATAGTTTCTTAATGCCGCGCGGGCGGGCGAACCGCGACCGGGACGGCCTCGGGCGTGACGCGGAACAGGAGGAAGGTCCGGTCATCGACCTTGGAGGCGTCGGCCCGGAGCCTCGGGCCCCGCGCGAGGGTCTCGACCCGTCCCAGCCGACGCAAGGCGGGCAGGTCGCGGTCGCGGCCGATCACCGCGAAAGGGGCAGGGGGAGTGGCCGGGGGCTCGGCGGCGAGCGACTCGACCCCTTGCCGCCAGCAGGCCGGCCGGTCCAGGTAGAAGAGGCGCACGGCGAGGTCGTGCGGGACGGGGCCGAACGGGGTGGGGTAGGGGAGGCGGTCCCAGTCGTCGTAGAGCAGGGCGATCGGCTCGTCGGCCCGGACGCGCCGGCCGGCGGCCTCGTAGAAGGCCCACTCGACCCCCCGGCGGTCGAACCAGGGCCCGAGCGCGGCGAACCCAAAGGCGCAGGCCAGGCCGAGGCTCGCGAAGCCGACCCGCGCCACGCGCCGGAGGCGCTCGGGCGTCGCCCCGCGCACCTGCCAGCGGCCGGCGAGCCGCGCCAGACTCAGCGCGGTCCAGACCGACCAGGGCGGCAGCGCGTGAATCGCGTAATGGGGGTTCTTGACCGTCGCCAGCGACAGCAGGACCACCGGGCCGACGGCCCAGGCCCAGAGGACGCGGTCGCCCCCGTCGCGCCGACGGACCGCCCGCCCAAGCGACCGCCCAGCCCCCACCAGCGCCAGTGGGGTCCAGGGCAAGACCTGCCCGAGCAGGGCGGGGCCGTACTGCCACCACGGGCCGCTTGCGAAGTGCTCGGGATGAGGAGAAAAGCGGTCGGCGACGTGCAGCGTCCAGAGTGTCAGGACCGGAGGATGCCGCAGCATCACCAGGACCGGCCAGGTCAGCGCCAGGAGGCCCGCCAGGGCCCACCCCCGCAGGAACTGCAGGCGCCGGAGGGTCACCCCGTCGCAGTCCCAGGCCAGGACTAGGACCACGACAGTCGCGACCAGCACCGCCCCAAATCCCACTCCCTTGGCCAGCGACGTCAGCCCGAGCGCCGCGAAGAACGCGCAGCGTCCGGGGCGCGGGCCCTCCTCCTCGGCCCGCATCCGGTCGAACGCGACGACCGTCCAGGCGATCAGGCAGGCCAGGAGCATGTCGGCCTCGGCCAGCCGCCCGCGCAGGACGGTCCAGGCAGTCGTCGCCTGGACCAGCCCGGCGAGCAGCCCGATCGTCGCGTCGAACCGCCGGGTGGCGAAGGTCGCCACGCCGAGCACGAGGAGGGCCGCGGCGACGGCCGAGGGGAGCCGCGCCACCGTCTCGGAAACGCCTCCGGCCGCCCGACCCGCCAGGGCGACCAGCCAGATCGCCAGCGGCGGCTTCTCCAGCCAGGGACGGCCGTTGATCGTGGGGACGAGCACGTCCCCCCGCGCGATCATCTCGCGCGCCCCCTGCGCCACGAACGCCTCGTGATACGTCAGACGGCCCGAGCGGCCCAGACCCACCCCCAGCGTCAAGACCGCCAGCCCCATCAACCACGCCAGCCGCGCCAGTCCCAGGCGGGTCTCGGGCATCGTCGGGTCCTCCTTGACCCCGCAACGTCGATCCGTTCCACGACCCTCCGGCGGCATCCTAATCGAAATCTCGGAAAAAACGACGCGATCCAGCGCTGCGAAATTAACAAGCGAAAAGTAGAGCGTATAGAACGTCCAAAGCATGTCCTTACGCTCCTTACGTCGAGCCCTCCCCGGGAACTCCCTCACGGATGTGGGAAAACCGAAGGGGTGGACGGCCCGAGCCCCGACTGGAATCCGGCCGAACGCCCGAGGCGACGCCCACCTTCTCGGCCCATCGAGAACGGACCGGAGAACTTGGAGCCGCAAACCTCAAGTCTCCACAGAGAGCATTGCGAGCGCGGCGTTCTCCGTCCTGCCATTTTTTTCGATTTTTTCGAGGCGGCGGCAGGCCACCCCCACTCCACAGCCGGTGGGGGAAAACCTGTTGATATCCTGTCGCGCCTGGGCGCGGGGCGCTGGGGTTATCCACGAGCCCGGCCGGACTCGACCGTCGTCCGGCGCCGGCGCGGCGGCGCATGCCGGGAGAGTGAACGGGGTTATCAACGGTTTTTCCCCCGGGGAACAAGGCCCGTTGTACCCGATTAAGTTCTTTGGTATCATGGTTTTGGTCTTGAGCTTTTCAGGGTTATCCACGAAGGCTGGCCTGTTCTTCGGCGAAGACGATGACAGGGTTTCTCCTCCTCTAAGGAATGAGAAGGCCGGGAAGGCGCGTACTCCCCGGAGGAGCCGAGACGACCTGGGCCTGAGCGGCCAAGGATGAGGCGGGGAGAGCGCATGAAGGCCATCTGCAACCGCGAAGAGTTGCTTGCCGCATTCGGGATGGTGAGCGGGGTGGTTCCCGCGCGGAGCCCCAAGCCGATCCTTCAGAGCATCAAGCTGAGCGCCGACCCCGACGAGGGCTCGGTCCTGATGGCCACCGACCTGGAGGTCGGCATCCGCCACCAGGTCATCGGCATGAAGGTCGAGGTGCCCGGCGCGGCCATCTTGCCGACCCAGCGGATCTCGTCGATCCTGCGGACCAGTACCGACGAGGATCTCTACCTTGAGACCGACGGCGACCACCTGATCGTCAAGGGCCTGCACGCTGAGTTCACGTTGCCGAGCGAGGACCCCGACCTCTATCCCGAGGTTCCCGACTTTGCCGCGACGAGCCATCATGAGGTGTCGGCGGCCGACCTGAGGAAGCTGATCCGGCGAACGATCTTCGCCACCGACGTCGAGAGCACCCGCTACGCGCTGGGGGGCGTGCTGGTCGAGTTGACGGACAACTCAATCACGATGGTCGGCACCGACGGCCGCCGCCTGGCGCGGATGTCGGCGTCGGCCGAGGCAAAAAATGGGGCGGTCTCCCCCACGGGCAACCCGGTCGTGCCGGTCAAGGCACTGAAGCTGATCGAGCGCAACTTGTCTGACACCGACCCACCGGTGCACCTGGCCATCCAGCACGGAGGCGCCGTGCTGGTCCGGACCGACCGCGCGGTCATCTACAGCCGGCTGGTCGAGGGGCGGTTCCCGCGCTACCAGGACGTCTTCCCCAGCAACGTCGAGGTCAAGATCCACTTCCCCGAGGTCGGCCCGCTCCGCCTGGCTGTCGAGCAGGCGTCGATCGTGACGAGCGAGGAGAGCCGGGGGGTCGATTTTCTGTTTGCCAATGGCCTGCTCAAGCTGTCGAGCCAGGCGGCCGACGTGGGAAGCTCACACATCGACCTGCCGATCGCGTATGAAGGGAAGCCGATCGAGATCACGTTCGACCCGCGCTATCTGACCGACGCCTTGCGGACCCTCGACGACGCGGCCACGATCACCGCCGAGCTGATCGACGCGAAGAACGCCGCCGTGTTCAAGACCAGCGACGACTACACCTACGTGGTGATGCCCCTGACCCGCGACCGTTGATTGCGCGCGTCGTGTCGCGCCGGCACGGCCTTCTCGTTGTGGTTTGTCTTGTCCGCATCCAAGCTCTCGAATTCGGAGTCGCCTCTGGAGGAGATCCCCGATCCGATCCCGACGCCGTTGGAAGGGAGGCCGGGTGCGGCTTCCGGCCTCTCCGCGCCGTCCGTCTCGGATTGCGTTGCGGTGGTGTGGGGTCAGCGTCTATAATGAAAAGACGTTCACAGTGTGAGCGATGAAGAGGACCCGGCCCCGAGGGCACGGGACATTCCGCATGTCGAGCCCGAAACGTCGCGGACCGAGACCCCTGTCCGACATTCTCGACGAGCTGTTCGCCACGCGGGGTTACGGGCGGCTTCGCGCCCTGAAGGAGTTGGAAGATGCCTGGAACGCGGCGGTCGGCGAGCCGGGGTGCCGCCAGACCCGCGTCGGCGAGGTCCGGCGCGGGGTCCTGAACGTGACGGTGGCCCACCCGACGTTGCTCGAGGAGCTGGCCGCCTTTCAGAAGCCCACACTGCTGGCTGCGTTGCGCCAGAATGCGCCCGGCACCGTGATTCACGATATCCGCTTCCGCGTTGGCCCGATCGATCCGCCCGCGGCGGGCTCGGGCCGTGACGGACGCTGACGAGGCGGGCCGGCCCGAGCCGAGGCGAGGAGGCCGGCTGCCGGGGAGACAGCGACGCTCAGGCGACCCGGGCGCGCCGGCTCCGGGGCATCTTCCCGCCCCAGCCCGTCGTCCTGCAGGCCGAGGTTCCGTCCCCAACCCAGCATGACCGAGGTGAATCCGCGATGGCTTTGAGCAAGACCGACGGAACCGCAGTCGAGACGGCCGAGTCCCCGGCCCCGGATCTGACCAACGGCCAGGGTGGTGGCGGGTCGGCGAACTACACCGAGGCGAACATCCGCGTCCTCGAAGGGATCGAGGCGATCCGGATGCGCCCCGGCATGTACATCGGTGACACGACGGCGCGCGGCCTGCACCATCTGGTCTACGAGGTCGTGGACAACTCGATCGACGAGGCGATGGCCGGCTACTGCCGGCACATCCACGTGACAATCCATACCGACGGCTCGGTCTCGATCACCGACGATGGCCGCGGCATCCCGGTCGGGCCGCACCCGGAGGTCGGCAAGAGCACGCTCGAGGTCGTCCTGACGACGCCGCACGCCGGCGGCAAGTTCGACCATGACACCTACAAGGTCTCCGGCGGCCTGCACGGCGTCGGCGTGACGGTCGTCAACGCGCTGTCGGAGTGGCTCGAGGCCGAGATCCATCGCGACGGTCAGGTCTGGCGTCAGGAATATGAGCAGGGGATCGCGCAAGGCCCCGTCCGCGCCTCCGGACCGGCCAAGGCGACCGGGACCAAGATCCGCTTCCTCCCCGACGCCAAGATCTTCGACACGATCGACTTCGACTACGACGCCCTGGAGAAGCGGCTTCGCGAGCTGGCCTACCTGAACCGGGGCGTCGCGATCCGACTGACCGACGAGCGAGGCGACGAGCGCAAGGAGGAGGAATTCTTCTCGTCGGGCGGCCTGGGTGAGTTCGTCACGTATTTGAACCGGGCGCAGACAGTGCTCCACCCGCCGGTGCTGCTTTCCGGCCGCGACGAGGAGCGCGCGGTTGAAGTCGAGGTCGCCTTGCAGTACAACGAGTCGATTAGCGAGATGGTCGTCTCGTACTGCAACAACATCAACACCGTCGAGGGAGGGACCCATCTGACCGGCTTCCGGACCGCGCTGACCCGGACCCTGAATACCTATGCCAAGGGCGCCGCGCCGGCGAAGAACAAGGACCTGACGATCACCGGCGAGGATTTCAAGGAAGGGTTGACGGCGATCGTCAGCGTGCGCGTCCCCGACCCGCAGTTCGAGGGTCAGACCAAGACGAAGCTCGGTAACGGCGAGGTCGAGGGGATCGTCGCGAAGATCGTCAACGAGAAGCTCGCCGAGTTCCTGGAGACCAACCCCGCTGTCGCCAAGAAGGTGATCGCCAAGGCGCTCCTGGCGGCCGAGGCCCGCGAGGCGGCCCGCAAGGCCCGCGAGTTGGTCCGCAACCGCAAGGGGGTCCTTTCCGGCGGCGGCCTGCCGGGCAAACTCATGGACTGCACGACCCACGACCAGGATTCGAGCGAGCTGTTCCTGGTCGAGGGCGACTCGGCCGGCGGCACGGCCGAAGGGGGACGCGACCGGCTTTATCAGGCGATCCTCCCTCTGCGGGGCAAGATCCTCAACGTCGAGCGGGCCCGGCTCGACCGCGTCCTCGGCAACGAGGAGATCCGCAACATCATCACGGCCGTCGGCAATGGGATCGGCGACGAGGAGGACCCCTCGAAGCGCCGCTATGGCAAGATCGTCATGATGAGCGACGCCGACGTGGACGGCTCGCACATCCGGACGCTTCTGATGACCTTCTTCTACCGCCAGATGCCCAGGCTCGTGGCCGAGGGGCACCTATTCGTCGCGCAGCCGCCACTCTACTTGATCGCGACCAAGAAGGAGCGGCGGTACGTCCAGACTGAGCTGGAGATGCAGGCGCTGTTGATCCAGACGGGCCTGGCCAACGCCCGGTTGACGCCGTACGGGGTCGAAGACGAGAAGGCCGGCTGGGCCGGCGACCGACTCAAGATCCTGCTCGACATCGTGGCCAACCTGGATCACGGGCTGCGCGCGTTCGGTCGACGCAACCTGCCGATCCGCGAGTTCTTGGGGCGGGCGCACCCGGCGGCCGATCCGAAGGCCGACCCCCGCGCCGGCTTGCTCCCGCTGTATCATGTTAAGGATGAGTCGGGCGAGCGTTGGTTCCACACGGCCGAGGAACTGGAGTCGTATCACCAGGCCCATCCGCCCGCGGCTGAGGCCGGTCCCATCGCGGCCGAGACGGCCCCGCCCGACGCCGCCGAGGCCGAGCGTGCGACCGAATTGCACGAGGTCCGCACCCTGAACAAGTGGCTGGCCCGGCTTCGCGACGAGTTCGGCCTGCGGGCCGAGGTCCTGCTGCCGAACGAGGTCGTCGGCGACGAGCCGCTGCCCCGGTTCATCCTCCACCGCGATGGCGAGGAGCACCGGCTGCTCGACCTTCGTGCCTTGTTGCCGACGGTGCGCCACCTCGGCGAGCGGGGGATCAAGATCACCCGGTTCAAGGGCCTGGGTGAGATGGACGCCGAGCAGCTCTGGGAGACCACGATGGACCCGACGCGTCGGACGCTCTTGCAGGTCCAGCTCGAGGACGCGGCCGCTGCCAATGACCTGTTCAGCACCCTGATGGGCGACGACGTCGAGCCGCGCCGCGAGTTCATCGAGAAACACGCGCTGGAGGTCAAGAACCTCGATGTGTGAGCGCGCCGTCAGCCTCCGCCAGAGGGACTCCGCACGACGACCGCTCTTCGGGTGAGCAGAGGGGACCGCCGGATACCGAGCCGGCCGGGCGGCGGCGGGCCGGTCCCGGGGGGCCGCGGTGGGAACGTTGGTGACGGACGACGGGCAGGGGACAACGCGCCACGTCGGGATCGGAGCCGAGCCGGGCGGAGTTGCGAAACGCAGCCGGTCCCGGCCGTCCTTCCGGCAGGGCGGGGCCAGGGTGTCTCCCCCGGGATCGTGAGGGGTCGGAACGGGATTGGTCTTGCCGCGGTTCAGCCCTCCAGCCGGATCGTTGCCTCGCATCGTTCTCGGAAATTGAATCGGGACGCCGAGCCGCGGGGGAGGCGGATCGCGGCGGCTGCGCCAGCGTCGAGAGGCCCGGACGTCGTCGGGTGGGCCCGTCCGAGTGAGAACGGATCATGGGGATTGCCCAGAAAGTATCGCGCGATTTCAGCGACGCGGTCCGCTCGCGCGGCCAGTCGTACTTTGCTAAGGGACGGGTCGCGGTGACCGCGACGTCGCCGGGCGAGGTGATCGCCCGGGTGCGCGGGACGGCCAAGTACCGGGTCCGGCTCCGAATCCGGGGGAACAAGCTCCACGTCTCCTGCACCTGCCCGTACTTCACCCCCACCGGCGAGCCGTGCAAGCACCTCTGGGCGACGATCCTGATGGCCGATGCGCGGGGCTTGCTCCGGGCGGCGCCGGTCCGGCCGTTGAAGCTGGTCAGCGACCTCCGCCGCGCCGCGGCCGGCGGCGCGAACGCGTCGGCCG
>JBKOZB010000148.1:0-10229 GCA_046744225.1 Planctomycetota bacterium
GACGACTCTGATGCTCCGGCTGCCGAACCAGGTCGGCTCGCTCGCCAAGGCGATCGCCCCGTTCGAGAAGAACGGGGTCAACATGACCTGGATCGAGTCGTTCCCGACCGTCGAGGGGACCTCCGACCGCGACCCCACGTATCTCTTCTTCGTCGACATCGAGGGACACATCGAGGACGAGCCTGTCCGCCGCGCCATGGAGGCGGTCCGGAAGCGTTGCGAGCGCCTGGAGGTCCTCGGCTCCTACCCGCGAGGCGAGTGCGTGGAGAGCTGAGGTGGAGTCACCCCGCCCGGCTGAGGACCGATCCCCGGAGGGGGACCATCCCGCGCGGCGGAAAACTCGCGCGCCGGGTGTGGTTTTCGCTTCCCCGATTTCGCCTTGCTCGTTAAACTCTTATGTTCGCCCACGAATCAGGGTCGGCCCCCGTGCCGGCGCCGAAAGCGACCGACCCGATCGCGACCACCGCCGCCCGGAGTCCCGAGGACGACGATGATCATCGTGCTCAAGCCCCACCCTTCCCCGGAAATCATCCAGCACGTTATCGAGCGGATCGAGGCGATGGGCTTGACGCCCCACCTGAGCCAGGGAGTCGCGCGCACGATCATCGGCGTCATCGGCGACGAAGACAAGTTGCACGTCGAGCCGCTCCAGGCCATCGCGGGCGTGGAGCAGGTCGTGCCGATTCTCAAGCCGTTCAAGCTCGCCAGCCGCGAGTTCCACGCCGACGACTCAGTCTTCGATCTCAAGGGGATCAAGGTCGGCGGCGGCCACCTGATGATGATCGCCGGCCCTTGCGCGATCGAGAGCGAGCCGATCCTGCTGGAGATCGCCGAGAAGGTCAGGGAGGCCGGGGCCAACGTCCTCCGCGGCGGCGCCTTCAAGCCGAGGACCAGCCCCTACAGCTTCCAGGGCCTCGGCGAGGACGGCCTGAAGATGCTCAAGGCGGCCGGCGAGCGATTCGGCATGCCCGTCGTTACCGAGGTCATGGACCCGCGCCAGGTCGAGCTGATCGAGCGGTACGCGGACATCTTCCAGATCGGCGCCCGAAACATGCAGAACTTCGACCTGCTCAAGGAGGTCGGCAAGACGCGGACGCCCGTCTTCCTGAAGCGGGGGATGAGCGCGACGGTCAAGGACTTGCTCATGTCGGCCGAGTACGTCCTGGCGCAGGGGAACCGGCAGGTGATCCTCTGCGAGCGCGGGGTGCGGACGTTCGAGGACTCGACGCGGAACACGCTCGACCTGTCGATCGTGCCCAACGTCAAGGGTCTGAGTCATTTGCCGATCATCGTGGACCCGAGCCACGCGACCGGCCGCCCCGACCTGATTCCGGCGATGGCCCGCGCGGCCGTCGCGGCCGGCAGCGACGGCGTGCACGTCGAGGTCCACTCGTGCCCCGAGAAGGCCCTCTCCGACGGCCCGCAGGCGCTGCTTCCCGACCAGTACGTCCGGCTCATGGACGAGTTGCGGCAACTCGCCGAGGTCCTGGGCAAGACAATTGACGCCAGTGAAGGAGTGACCGTCTAATGCGTACCCTCTTCATCGCGGGCAACTGGAAGATGAATCCGTCGACGGCCGAGGCGGCCGTCGCACTGGCCGAGTCGGTCAAGGCGGGCGTGGGCCAGGCGGCCGACGTCCGCGTGGCGGTCTGCCCCCCGGCGGTCTTCCTCCACCAGATCGACGCGGCCCTCGCCGGCTCGCCCATCGGCCTCGGCGCGCAGAACATGCACTGGAAGCCCGATGGGGCCTACACCGGCGAGCTTTCCGCCGCCATGCTCCAGGACGCCGGCTGCACCCACGTCATTCTCGGCCACAGCGAGCGGCGTCACGGCCTGGGCGAGACCGACGCCCAGATCAACGCCAAGCTCCACGCCGCGCTCGGCGCCGGCCTGATCCCGATCGTCTGCATCGGCGAGACCGAGCAGGAGCGCGACGCCGGCCAGACCGAGGACGTCGTCGCCGGCCAGTTGACCGGCTCGCTCGCCGGGCTCTCGGCCGAGCAGATGGCGGGCGTCGTCCTGGCGTATGAGCCCGTCTGGGCCATCGGCACCGGACGGACCGCCACCCCACAGCAGGCGGAGGAAGTCCACCTGTTCATCCGCCACTGGCTCACCGAGCAACAGGGTGAGGCGACCGCCGCGCGGGTCGTTGTCCAGTATGGGGGGAGCGTCAAGTCCGACAACGCGGCCGAGCTGCTCGCGTGCCCCGACATCGACGGCGCGCTCGTCGGCGGCGCCAGCCTGAAGGCCGACGATTTCCTTAAGATCATCCGGGCGGCGCAGGACGTGACCGCCCAGGGCAAGAAATGACCTGACCCGACCCGATGGGACGTGACGTGACGCACCGGCGTTCCCCCTCGTCTCCCCATGGATCGAATGACCTCTTTTGAATGATTCATCTCTCTGGCCTACAAGGACTTTGGCCGTGCGGATCCTGACTGGCATATTGAACTCGCTTGTGATCCTCAGCTCGATCTTCATGATCTGCCTGATCCTCATCCAACGCGGCAAGGGGGGCGGCTTGGCCGGCGCCTTCGGCGGGATGGGGGGCTCGAGTGCCTTCGGCACCAAGGCGGGCGACGTCTTCACGCGGGTGACGATGGTCACGGCGGTCATCTGGATGCTGATGTTGATGATCCTGGTTGTCTTCTACAACCGGGGGACCGAGTCGGCTTGGAACGACACCGCGGCCGCGAAGGTTTCCAAGGAAGTCCCCCCCACCCCCGGCGGCGGGACCGGCAAGGCCCCCACGTCCCGGACCAAGCAGAAGGCTCCGGCCCCCGCCAGTTCGTCGTCCTCGGCGCCCGTGAGCGTGCCGGTTTTCCCCGACGAGACGCCGGCCCCGTCGACCCCCGCCCCGAAGTCGAAATGATGACCTGAGTTCGCGTGGGCACTGTCCGATCGGCCGTGCCCCTTCCCTTTTCCGTCGCTGATTCTCCGAGGCCCGAGGCGCGTGGCTTGCGCCGGCATTCCAAGCTCACGGGTTGGAGCCGGCCCCCCAGTCCCGGCCTCCGCACCAATTCATGAGGTCTCCGTGCTCTTGAGCATGACCGGGTTCGGTGAGGCTCGGTTCCAGAATCAGCGCTGGTCGGTCGCCGTCGAGGTGCGGACGATCAACAACCGCCATCTCAAGATGTCGGCGAAGATCAGCGAGCCCTACGGGTCGCTCGAGCCCGATCTGGAGCGTCTCGTCCGCGAGACGATCCGGCGCGGGACGGTGCAGGTCATCCTGCGGGTCGAGCGTCCGCGCCGGGCCGAGGACTACCGGCTCAACGCCGTCGCGCTGGCCAGCTACCGCGACCAGCTCCGCGCGCTGCTCGACTTTGATGCGGCCCACGCATCGATCGACCTCGGGCCGCTGCTCGTCCTGCCCGGCGCCGTCGAGGAGCGGAAGCCCGCGGCCGACGACAACCATGAGGACTGGCCCGCCCTGTTGGCCGTCGCCACCGAGGCGCTCGGCAAGCTCCAGGCCGCCCGGGCCGAGGAAGGACGCGCCATGGCCGCCGAGCTACTGGCGCTCGGCAAGGCGATCGCCATCCAGCTCGACCAGGTGGTCGAGCGCGTGCCGGAGGTCGTCGCCGCGTACCAGAAGCGACTCACCGAGCGCGTCCAGGCGCTCGTCCAGGGGCAGGGCGTAACGATCGAGCCCAGGGATCTGATCCGCGAGGTCGCCATCCTCGCCGAGCGGGCCGACATCACCGAAGAGCTCATCCGCCTCCGCGCCCACCTGGCCCAGTACATCGATGTCATCCACGAGCCGGAAAGCTCGGGCCGGAAGCTGGAGTTCGTCGTCCAGGAGATGGGCCGCGAGACCAACACGATCGGCTCGAAAGCCAACGACGTCGAGATCAGCCGCTGCGTCGTCGAGATCAAGGGACTGCTGGAGAAGATCCGCGAGTTGATTCAGAATGTGGAATAGCTCGATCGTCTTCCTCCTGGAGGGTGGATGAAACGCACCTTCCCCGTGCCGTGGGGGAGGACTGGTGTGTTGGATTCACACGAATAAATAAAATCTAAATAGGAATTGAGGTTCCTGGCGTGCCGAGGGAAGATTGGGCCGAATTGCCCGGACGGCTGGTCGTCGTCTCGGGTCCTTCGGGATCGGGCAAGAGCACGCTGCTGCGCCGGGTGCTGGAGCGGCCGGAGGTCAAGGCGCGATTCTCGATCTCGGCGACGACCCGGCCGCCCCGTGTCGGCGAGGAGCATGGCCGGGAGTACTTCTTTATGTCCCGAGAGGCGTTCGAGGAGGCCCGTGCCCGGGGTGAGTTCCTGGAGAGCGCCGAGGTCCACGGCAACCTGTACGGCACGCCCGCCGCGCCGGTCCGCGCGGCTCTGGCCGCCGGCCAGTGCGTCGTGCTCGAGATCGACGTGCAGGGGGCGCTCCAGGTCCGCCAGCAGGTGCCGGCCGCCCTGCTGATCTTCATCAACGTCCCGAGCTTCGCCGAACTGGAGGGGCGTCTCCGGGCGCGAGCCACCGAGAGCGAGGCCACCATCCTGCGTCGGCTCGACAACGCCCGATGGGAGCTGGGACAAATCTCACGCTACGACCGGCAGGTGATGAACCGAGACATCGACAAGGCTGTCGAGGACCTGGTCGCCCTGTTCGTCCAACACGGCTGTGGAGGCTAAATCTCGATGCTCGAAGAACTCAAAGAGGAAGAGATCGTCAACAAGGTCGGCGGCCGGTTCAAACTCTCGACCCTGATCCAGAAGCGGATGATCGCGCTGAACCAGGGGGCCCGCCCGCTCGTTGATCTCCGCGGTGTCGATAAGATGACAATCGTCATCCATGAAATTATGCAAGATAAGATATTTCTTGATATGTCTGGCAACCTCCAGACCAGCGAGCCGACCGAGGAGGACGAGGGAGGGACGGTTGATCTTACCCAGCCCTCAGAATAAGCTCGACCGTCGCGGCGGCGGCCGAACCGGGTGAGGATCGCGAAAGCATTCGACGCCCCCTGACCGATCACAAGAAGACGAGTCCGGCGCCCGGGCTCCACGACGCCGGGCGGGGTCGCCCGGGCTCGCGGCTCTGGTGCGCGCCGAGGGGGGGCCATGCTCGACCGACAGCGACTGTTGCGCCACGCGCCCGGCTCCGCCCTCCTGCTCGCCCTGGTCTTCCTCACCCTCAGCCTGGCGGGATACAATCCGGCCGACGTGCCGGGCGTCGCGGCCGAGCCCCCCAACCTGCCCCCGTTCAACCCGTGTGGTCCGGTCGGCGCGATGCTGGCGCACCTGCTTTTCCAGGGGCTCGGCTGGTCATCCTACCTCGTGCTGCTCGGCATCGGAGCAATCGACGTGCTCCTCTTCCGCCGCCACGCGATCCCTGAGCCGGGCCTCCGCGTGCTCGGGTTCGGGTTGACGGTCGCCGTGGCGGCGGGGCTGGTGCAGAAGTTCGGGGCGGGACTCCGGCCGAGCCCGCCGGTCGGGAGCGGCGGCTACGTCGGCGCTCTCGCCGCGACGTTCCTCGAAGGCCAGTTCGGACTCGCCGGCATGCTTCTAATCCTGTCGGCGGCGGGCGTGGTCGGCCTGGCGCTCTGCTATGAGGCGCTGCTGCTCTGGCCAGCCCAGGAGATCGGACGATGGTGTCGCCGTGATGGCAAACCCGGCGAAGTGGAGCCCGGCGCGGTCCTGGGGGCAGAGGCCCCGCTGATCCTCCCGCCGGCCAGCTTCGCGCCGGCCGAGGCCGATCCCGCGCGCCTCGCCCCACGACCGGCCCTGAACCGGCCCGCCGTCGCCGAGGGGTCGGTCACCAGTCCGCCGGCGCGTTCCGCGAGCCCGATGACCGCGGGCCAGGCGGCGACCGCCAGTCCGGCCATCGCTCCGAGCAACGGCGGGTTTCAGCTCCCGCCGCACGACCTGCTCGAACCGCCGCCCCCATTCCCGATCCAGGAGCATGAGGCCAAGATCCACGCACGGGCCATGCTGCTGGAGCGCACGCTGCTCGACTTCGGCTACCAGGTCCGCGTCGCCCAGATCGACACCGGGCCGGTCATTACCCAGTTCGAGATCGAGCTGGAGGCCGGCCTGCGCGTCTCGCGGATCATCAGCCTGGCCGACGACCTGGCGATCGCCTTGGCCGTCCCCAGCGTCCGGATCGTGGCGCCGATCCCCGGCAAGACGACCGTCGGCATCGAGGTCCCGAACGAGCGCCGGGCGATGGTCCGGCTCGGCGAGGTGATCGCGGCGGTCGGCGCCCGACCCGACAACCGGTTCAAGATCCCCCTGTTCCTGGGCAAGGACGTCAAAGGCGTTCCCCTGGCGTTCGACCTCGCCGACATGCCCCACCTGCTGATCGCCGGCCGGACCGGCACGGGCAAGTCGGTCTGCCTCAACGCGATGATCCTCTCGATCTTGATGACCAAGCGGCCCGAGGAGGTCAAGCTCATCCTGATCGACCCCAAGATGGTCGAGCTGTCGCAGTTCAAGCGGATTCCGCACCTGTTGCACCCGGTCGTCACCGACATGAAGAAGGCCGAGTCGCTCCTGGCCTGGGCCTGTGACAAGATGGACGAGCGTTACGGCTACCTCGCCCGGGCCGGCGTGCGGAATATCCAGTCTTACAACCAGTTGGGCGCCGAGGAGATCTATGCGCGGCTCCGCCCTGAGGAGGAGGAGGAGCGGAAGCGCATCCCGACCTACATGCCCTACATCGTGATCGTCGCCGACGAGATGGCCGACATGATGCTGATGGCCGCCAAGGAGGTCGAGGCGCACATCGTCCGCCTGGCCCAGAAGGCCCGCGCGGTGGGGATGCACCTGATCGTCGCCACGCAGAAGCCGACGGTGGACGTCATCACCGGCCTGATCAAAGGGAACCTCCCCGCGCGGATCGCCTTCCAGGTCGCCAGCCGGGGCGACTCGCGCGTCGTGCTCGACGAGATGGGGGCCGACAAGCTCCTGGGCAACGGCGACATGCTCTTCCTCTTCCCCGGGACCTCGCACATCGTCCGGGCGCAGGGGACCTTTGTCTCGGACCGGGAGGTCGAGCGCATCTGTCACCACCTGGAGCAATACCCGGTCGAGTTCAGCCGCGAGCTGATGCAGCTCCAAGTCGGCGGCGGCCCCGGCGGCAAGGATCGGGGCGCGGCGCTGAAGGAGCGGGACGAGCTCTACGAGCCGGCCATCGAGATCATCATCCGCGAGGGCCGGGGCTCGTGCTCTCTCTTGCAGCGCGCCCTGGGCATCGGCTACGGCCGCGCCGCGCGTTTGATCGACTTCATGGCCGAGGACGGCATCGTCGGCGAGTTCAAGAGCGGCTCGGCTCGCGAGGTCCTCTACACCTGGGAAGAGTGGGAAGCGCTCAAGAATGGCGGCGATCCAGCCACCCCTTCGGCGGCCTGACCGGAGCGAGACAGGAGGCGATTCAGGACGGGCTCGGTCCCTCCGACCAGCCGGTTGACTCCTCGCCCACCACCCGCGCGCCGAGCGCCTCGGCCCGCCAGCGCGAGCCGTCGTGCCGCAGGTCGTTGATCGCGACGTAGTCGATCGCGATCCGCTCGAAGTCCGCCGGACTGTGCCCTTCGAGCAGGCTCGTCAGCACAACCCGGATCACCACGCCGTGTGCGACGATGACGATCGTCTCTCCCGGATGCCGTTCGGCGAGCGCCTGGAAGGCCGGCACGGCCCGGCGGCGGATCGCGGCATACGACTCGCCTCCTTCGTGCGTGAAATCGAGCTGGCCCGCCATCCAGCGCCCCTTGGCCTCGGCATAGGCCGCCCATCCTTCGTCGCGCCGTCGGCCGCTGAGCGGTCCCATGCGCCGTTCGTGGAGGCCGTCGGTGACCTCGACCGGCCGCCCGCACGCCCGCGCGATCGGCTCGGCCGTCTCCAGAGCGCGCCGCATGCACGACGAGTAGATCGCGGACGGCTCGCGCCGCGCCAGCACGCCCGCCACGGCCTCCGCCTGCCGGCGCCCCCGCTCACCCAGCCCGACATCCGACTCGGCCCCGTGGAAGCGATCAGGGGCCGCGGTCTCGGCGTGTCGGATCAGCAGAACAATTGTCTCTCGCAACCTCTTGCTCCTGGAGTCGCTTGGACCGATCATATCGCGGAGAGGATTCGTCGGCGCCTTTTCCACGCCCCGCCCATTTTTTTTCGCGCCCATGATGGGCTGAGGCGAAGGCCGGACCGCCGCGACGCACTTGACCCAGTTGGCCCGCGATCGGATCTCCCCCCACCTTTTTCTTCACGAGGGTCTGAAATGCCCAAGGAAACCAAGTATCGCACCATCCTTCTGTTCGGGATGCCCGGCAGCGGCAAGGGGACGCAAGGGTCGGCGCTCGGCCAGTTGCCCGACTTCGTCCATGTCTCGATGGGGGATATCTTCCGCAAAATCCCCAAATACGGGAAGTTCGGTCAGGAGATCGCCCGCTACACCTCGCAGGGGGCGCTGGTGCCCGACGACCTGACGGTCCGGATCTGGGAGCGGTACATCCAGATCCTCGAGATGCAGGAGCTCCTCCTCCCCGGCCAGCATACCCTCTTACTCGACGGCGTGCCCCGCAACTATGGGCAGGCGGAGCGGCTCGATCATCTCCTCGACGTGATCCAGATCTTCCACCTGATCATTAATGACACCGTCAAGGCGAGCGAGCGCCTCAAGACACGCGCCCTCCGCGAGAACCGGCTCGACGACATGAACGAGGAGGTCATTCGCCGCCGCCTCCAGACCTACCGCGAAGAGACCTTCAAGACCCTGAGTTTCTACCCGCCCGAGCTGGTCTACGACGTCGACGCCGGCCAGTCGCCGGTCGACGTGCTCCGCGACATCACCACCCGGTTGTCGGAGCTTCAGAGCACGCGGACGGCACCCCGTCCCTCGGCGATCTCGGAGACCGCCCGAGCCTGAACATTGGCCGCTCCGCGGAGGGGATTTGGCAGCCATGACGATGCTTGGCAGGTCGGCTGTCCCCGGCCGGGAGCAAACTTCGATGAGCCGAGATCCAAGCGACCCCGGGCCCCCGCGCCGACCTCGCCCCAAGACCCCTCGTCCGTCGGGGGCGAACACCGATCGGTCGAACCCGAACAAGGGGGTGTCGCGACCCGTCCGCGACGACACGGGCGAGTCGGGAGACGATCGCCGGGCCTCGAACCCGGCCCAGGTGATCCTGTTCGGCCGGGTGAACTCGGGGACGCTGGCGCTGTTCTGCCGCCAGTTCGCGGCGTACCTCGATGCGGGCGTGGACCTGATCAAGGCATTGACGAGCCTGGAGAGGCAGTTCGCGCGGACGCCGATGGGGCCCGTCATCCGGCGGCTGACCCTGAGCGTGCGGCGGGGCGATTCGATGACCGAGGCCGTCAAACGCGAGCCGAAAGCGTTCGACACGCTCTTCGTCAGCATGATCCAGATCGCCGAGGCGCGGGGGGGCATCCCCGAGACCTTGCGTCTTCTCTCGCGGCACTATGAGGCCCGTCAGCGCCTGATCCGCCAGGCGCGGTCGGCGATGATCTACCCGGTCGCGGTGCTCTTGGTCGCATCAGCCGTCGTGGCGATGCTCACTCTCTGGCTCCTGCCGAAGTTCAACGAGATGCTCCTCGAGATCCTTGGCCGGGGGGCCGTCCTCCCGTTGCCGAGCCGGATGCTGATGGCCTTCAGCAGGTTCGTCCAGGCGCTCGGCTGGTGGCTAATCCCGCTCGTGATGATCGGTGGCCCGCTCCTCCTGCTCTTCCTCTACAAGACCGAGACCGGCAAGCGCGTGATCGACCGCCTCGTGATCCGCGTCCCGGTCTTCGGCCTGCTTTTGAAGAAGATCGACATCACGAGGTTCGCGCGGACCTTGGCGACGCTCCTGGGCTCGGGGGTGGACGTCGGCACGTCGATCGACCTGACGGCCAACATCATGCGTCTCGAACCGCTCCGCCGGGCGGTCCTCGACGCCCGCCCGTTCATCAGGGATGGGGGCGAGCTGAGCGAGGCGCTGTTCGCGTCGCGACGGTTCGGACCCGACGTGATCACCGTCATCGAGGCGGGCGAGGAGACCGGCAAGCTCCCCGAGAGCCTCGAACGCCTCGCCGACGACTACGAGGAGAAGGTCTCCTACATGGTCCGGAACATGGGCCAGCTCGTCCAGCCGCTGATCATGATCTTCCTCGGGGGCCTGGTCCTGTTAATCATCCTGGCCGTCATCTTGCCGTATATCGCCATCCTCCAGAGCCTCTCGCGGTAGGAGGCGGGCTCCGGCTTCTGGAGCACGTCCCGCCCGAGTACCTTCGGCGGAGCGAGG
>JBKOZB010000195.1:0-8212 GCA_046744225.1 Planctomycetota bacterium
GTGGAACCCGGCGTCGGCGATCAGGTCATCGATGTGGCGATTTAGGTGACAGCCGCCGCCGATCCGCGTCCATAAGGGGGTGAGCCGGTTCTGCCAGGCCAGAACGCCCGGATCGGGCGACCGCCCGTGTTCGACGAAGACGAGCCGGCCTTCGGGCTTGAGCACGCGCTTCATCTCCGTCAACGCCCTGATCGGGTCCGGAATCGTGCACAGTGTCCAGGTGGTGACCACGGTGTCGACGGTCATGTCGGCCAGGGGGATGTGCTCGGCCGACGATGTGAGGAACTCGACCGGGAACGGCGCCTTCCTCACCCGCTGGTGCGCCATCTTCCAGAGCTCTAGCGAAGGATCCAGGGCGTAAAGCTTCCGGACCGTGGGGCCATAGAACGGGAGGTTCAGGCCTGAGCCGATCCCGATTTCGAGGACCGTGCCGGAGGCGAGCGGAATGAACTTCCTGCGCTCGGCCGTGGCCCTCTTCTGCCGCATGGCCAAATGGATCAGCTTCGGCAACACGTATTTCTCATAGATCCTCACGGACAGCCTCCTTGGGGAGGATGCAGTGGACGCCCACGGATGGCCGGAACCGCCACAGCCGCAGACTGTCGGTCACCACCAAGACGGAGCTGAAGACCTCATACCACCTAAGCTCGCCCATTCCCCAGGGGCAACACGTAGGAGCCCAGCGATGCTGAGCGGCAGGCGATGCTCGATCACCGCTGACGATGTGCCCTCCCTCATTAGTGCTGTGACAGCACCGGTTGTGCATGCGCGTTTGTCGTGGTCATGCCCCAACTGGCAGCCGGGCGTTGGGTCACTACTGGCGTCTGCGGGGGCAGTTTGAAGTAGCGGGCAATGATTTGGCGCGCGATGGGGGCATACGTGGACCCACCGCGGCCGCCGTGCTCGCCGAAGATCACCAGGGCCAGCTGTGGATTCTCAACGGGCGCAAAGGCGACGAACCAGCCATGATCCCGGAACCGCTCCGGCAGCCTGGCCCCCTTGGGAGCGTTGGCGATCACCTGCACCGTCCCGGTCTTGCCCGCGATGCTGACGCCTTCGAGGTGGGCGCGCCAGCCCGTGCCATGCGGCTCATTCACCACGCCCCACAGCGCCTGCTGGACGAGGCGCAGCGTCTCCGCCCGCGCCGGGATCTCCCCCAGCCGCTGTGGCGCAAACGTCTGGACCACCTGGCCGTCAGGCGTTTCAACGCGCTTGGCGATCTGGGGTTTGTAGAGGGTCCCGCCGTTCGCCACCGCGCTGATGACGTTCAGCAGCTGGATGGGGGTGACCAAGTTGTATCCCTGACCGATAGCCGCGGAGATCGTCTCTCCTGGATACCACGGCTCCCCGCGCGCCGCCCGCTTCCACGCCGTGGACGGCACCAGCCCCGGCTTCTCATGGGCCGGATCAAACCCCGTCGGTGCCCCGAGTCCGAAGCCCTTAGCATAGTGGGCGATCGTGTCGATGCCGAGGCGTTGGCCCAACCAATAAAAAAACACGTCGCACGATTGCACCAGCGCCGAGTGCACGTTGACGGGACCATGCCCTCCTTTCTTCCAGTCCTTGAACACCCGGTTCCCGAACGGGAAGAGGCCGCTGCAGTGGACGGTGGTTTGGGAGGTGATGACCCCCTCTTCTAACCCGGCAACCGCCATGATGATTTTGTACGTCGACCCTGGGGGATACTGTGCTTGAATCGCCCGGTTTTGCAGCGGTTGCCGCGGATCCTTCAGGAGGCGCATCCAGCTCGCCAAGGAGATGCCCGTGGCAAACAGATTTGGGTCATATGCCGGCTGGCTGGCCAGGGCCAGGATCTCCCCGTTGCGGGGATCCATGACGACAATGGCTCCAGCCTGGCCAGCCAACTCGTCCTCAACCACCTGCTGCAGGGCAAGATCGAGCGTGAGCACCAGAGTCAGCCCCGGACCGGGGTCACGGTCCTGCACCAGCTGAAGCTCACGGCCGAGGGCGTCGACTTCCAGATCGCGCGCCCCTTTCGTGCCGCATAGCGCCCACTCGTACATCTTCTCGACCCCCGCCTGCCCAATGGCATCCCCCATCCGGTACCCATGTTCCTGTAGCTCTCTCAACTGGTCTTCGTTGATCTCCCCCATATAGCCTACAATATGGGCCGCGAGTTCGTGATACTGATAGTGGCGCACATGTTCGACGTCCAAGAAGAGGCCCGGTAAGTCCCACCGGTGTTCCGCTACATATGCCACCTGCTCTGGTGTCAGGTCTTTCAGCAGTGGGATCGTGCGATAGGCCTGGGTAGACCTGAGCTTCGCGTCAACCTCCTCCCACCGGATCGGGAAGCGAGCCTTCAGGCGTGGGATCAAGAGATCCAATTTCGGTGTGTCCTCCGGCAGCAACGACAAGCTGAAGGATCGGCGACTGTTCGCTAGCGCTTTCCCATAGCGGTCTATAATTTGCCCACGAATGTCAGGTCGCGGGATGATGCGCAGGCGATTGCTCTCCGAGAGTGTGGCAAAGCGCTCTCCCTTGATCACCTGCAAATACCACATGCGCAAGAGAAGCCCGATGAAGCCCAGCACATACCCTGCGATCAGCACGATCAGGCGGCGGCGAGTGACCTCACCTGGGTGGGATTGTGATCGTTGGTTCATGGTAGGGCTGTTTGCCTGCCGTGAGAACCTTCACCTTGCCCTATCGGGCGTCGAGCCAGGTCATCGGGAGCCCAACACCTCGGAGGTTCCAGCCGCCTCGTCAGCAGCAGCCACCGCGCCGGCGGCCGAACCACCGCCAGCGACACGACCACCGCTGCTCAGGCTCTTCCCCGGGCCAAGGCCCCTCCTCATAACTGGAGGGCGAGACAGGCCGGCCTTGACCGGCCGCCACGGCCTGTGCCTTTTGGGCCCGCACCTCCTTGATGTATTGCTCGGCGTGGTCTTCCGAGCAACACCACTCGCCGAACCGGTTATAGGTGGGCTCCGTGACAGGCTTCCCACAGATCGGACAATATTTCTCATTCGTGTCAGCAGTCATTGCTATCTCCTATGGCCTATTGTTCGTTTGCCATCCCTTTACGGCGAAGGTCCAGGGCGGGTGGATCCCTTCATTCCACCCATGTACCCCATCATGCTTATCATGTCCATCATACGGACCATCCCGAGCATAGGGTTACCGTTCCCCAGCCGCTGCACCTCCCCTGGCCTGCGCTACCCTCCCATCGGCTGGGGCCGGAAGCGCCGGAGCCGAAGGGAGTTGGACACGACCGACACCGAGCTGAAGGCCATGGCGGCCCCAGCGAGAATCGGGCTCATCAGAATGCCCGCCACGGGGTAGAGCGCTCCGGCCGCCACTGGGATCAGGACGGTGTTGTAGATGAAGGCCCAGAAGAAGTTCTGTTTCATCGTGCGCATCGTTCGCTTCGAGAGCGCGATCGCTGTCACCACTCCCCGCAGGTCGCCGGTGATCAGGGTGATGTCCGAGGCCTCGATGGCCACATCCGTCCCTGTGCCGATGGCGATCCCGACATTGGCCTGGGCCAAGGCCGGGGCGTCGTTGATCCCATCCCCTACCATGGCCACGACCTTGCCCTCGGCCTGCAGCCGCTTAACCTCCTCGGCCTTAGTTTGGGGCAAGACTTCGGGCCAGCACCCGGTCGATCCCCGCCTGACGCGCGATGGCCTGTGCCGTCCGGAGGTTGTCGCCGGTGAGCATGGCGACCTCCAGACCGAGCCGGTGAAAGGCCGCCACGGCTTCTGGCGCATGCGGCTTCAGCGTGTCGGCCACGGCAATGATGCCCATGGGCTTGCCGTCCACCGCCACGAACATCGGGGTTTTCCCTTCGTCGGCTAGCTGCTCGGCCTCCTTGGCCAGGCCATTCAGTTCCACCCCCGCATCGACCATGAGCTTGAGGTTTCCGAGGAGGACCTTTCGCCCTTCCACCCGTACCTGGATGCTCTGGCCGGGGATAGCCACGAACTCGTCGGGGCTGACCAACTCCAGCCCCTCGGCCATCGCCCGCTTCACGATGGCCTCGCCGAGCGGATGTTCGGAGCCCTGCTCGGCGATGGCGGCGACGCGGAGGAGGCGTTGAGCCGTAATGCCGTTGATCGGTACGAGGTCGGTCACCGAGGGTTCCCCCTTCGTTAGGGTCCCGGTCTTATCCAGGATCACGGCCGCAAGCTTCGAGGCCACCTCCAAGGCCTCGGCCCCGCGGAACAGAATGCCGTGCTCCGCGCCCTTGCCGATCCCCACCATCACGGCCGTGGGCGCCGCGAGCCCGATGGCACAGGGGCAGGCGATCAGCAGCACGGCCATGAAGTTGGAGAGGGCGAAGAGGAACGCCGGCTGCGGACCCCAGACCATCCAGATGCCGAAACTCACGAGGGCGATCCCGAGCACGATCGGAACGAAGATGCCAGCGATCTTATCGGCCACCCGCTGGATGGGCGGCGTTGAGCCCTGTGCCGCTTCCACAAGCGTGATGATCTGGGCCAAGACCGTCTCCCGGCCCACCTTCGTGGCCTCGAAGCGAAAGGTCCCCACCTTGTTGAGCGTGGCGCCGAAGACCTCGGCGCCCGGGCGCTTCTCCACCGGCAGGCTCTCCCCGGTGAGCATCGACTCGTCCACCGTCGAGGCCCCCTCGCATACGATCCCATCGACCGGGATCTTCTCCCCTGGACGGACGACGACCAGGTCGCCTACCTGCACTTCTTCCACCGGGATGTCCAGCTCGCGGCCGTTTCGGACCACGCGGGCGGTCTTGGCCTGGAGCCCCATGAGCTTCTTGATCGCCTCCGAGGTCCGGCCCCGCGCCCGCGCCTCGAGGAAGCGGCCGAGGATGATGAGGGTCATGAGGATCGCCGCCGTGTCGTAGTAGACGTTCGCCTGCAGGCCCCCCACGGCAAAGGTAGCCGGGAAGAAGGTAACGGCGACGCTATAGAGGTACGCGGCATTGGTTCCCACGGAGACCAGGGTGTTCATATCCGCGGTGCGGTGCTTGAGGGCAGCCCAGAACCCTTTGTGGAACTGCCAGCCGACCCACAGCTGGACCGGAGTCGCCAAGAGGAAAAGGACAAAGGGCTCGGTCAGCAGCGTGGGCACCCATGGGAACCACTCGGGGAAGCTCCCCAGCATGATGGGGAGGCTCAGCGCCGCCCCCACCGAGGTCTTCATTCCTAGCCGTCTGATCTCCCGCGCTCGGGCAGCCTTCTCCCGGTCAGAGGCAGCCTCCGCCACCGAAGCCGCTGTGTAGCCCACCTCCTCGACGGCGCGTATGACATCTTCAACCCGGACCGACGGCAGGACCTCGATGGTGGCCTTCTCCGCGGCCAGGTTGACGCTCTCCCGCACCACGCCCGGCATTGCCGAGAGCGCCCGCTCGATCGCGGCTACACAGGAGGCACAGGACATACCCCCAATCGACAGCGTGAGCCTCTCTATGGGGACTTCATAGCCCAGCTCCTGGATCGTCTCGGCGATCTCTTCCACCCCGACCTGTTCAGGATCGTAGGTGAGCGTGGCGCGCTCCTCGGCCAGGTTCACGCTGGCCGCATGCACTCCAGAGACGTGCGCCAGCCCCTTCTCGATCCGCGCCACGCAGCTCGCGCAGGTCATTCCCCGGACAGGCAGCTCAAGGCGGGTAGCAGTCATGCCGTGTCCTCCCCATCGTTTCCTTACTTCAGCTCACTCAGCACTTTCAAGATCTCATCGTTGGGAATAAGGTCCCTAGGTTCGGTGGTCTTCACATAGCGTAGAACCCCGGCTTTATCGATGACAAACCAAGAGCGCTTGTCGCGCAGATAGAGCGGGATCTTCGCTGGATCTTCCGCCATTTTGGTGTCATCGTAAAGCACTCCATACGCCCGCGCCATCTCACGCCGCACATCGCTCAAGAGGGGATAGGTCAGGCCGAGCTTCTCCGCAAAGGCCTTATTCGCATCGTTAAAATCCACGCTGACGCCCAGCACCTGGGCATTGGCGGCCTCGAACTTGGGCAGGTCAAGTTGAAAGGCCAGGGCTTCCTGCGTTCAGGTCGCTGTAAAGGCGCCGATGAAGAAGAACACCACCACGGGCTTCTTCCCGAGGTAGTCGGCCAGACTCACCTTTTCAGCCGTAGTGGCCGGGAGCGAGAAGTCCGGGGCTTTGTCGCCCACCTGCAGCGCCATCAAATGGCCTGCGCTCAGCAGGAGGAAGATCCCACTTAACAGCACTGCGGCACTCACGCGTGTCCATCGGCGCATTGGCATACGTCCTTCCTTTCTGCTCTCCGCTACCCGTCGACGATCGGTGCATGCTCAAGAGCTCCCGGCCTGATTATCGCCGTGCTGGCCCTCCCCGGCTTGTGCCAAACTGTGGGTTACGATGCCGACAGCACCGATTCCAGATACTGCGCAAACTCCGGGCTGGCGAGGTCCACCGGCCCAACGCCCGCTGCGACAATGACTCCCTCTCGGTTTATGACGTACGTGGTTGGCACCAGCCGCACCCCAAACTGCCGGGCGACGTCCATGGTGGGGTCAAGCAGCACCGGAAAGGTATAGCCATGCTTCGCGATGAAGGGCGTGACGGCACGCTCACCCATGCCATCGATGGAGATCGACAGGATCGCCACGTCCTTCTCCTGGAACAGGTCGTGTGCCTTCTGCACGGAAGGCATCTCCGCCACGCAGGTGGGTCACCACGTCACCCAAAAGCGTACCACCACGACCTTCCCCCGCATGTCTGCCAAGCGGGTCGACGTTCCATGCAGGTCAGGCAAGGTGAACGCCGGAGCGGGGCGCTGCTGGGCCGCTGGAAGCGCTCGCAAGGTTTCCAGCGCCGCTGCACTCGCAGTGGACCTGAAGAGACCGAACGTCAATGCCCCCACCATCAAGAGCCTAACGAGCCGGGTCCTCACGAACACTCCTTCCTCTATCGTCGTCTGGAGGGGCGGTATACCGATGCTGCGCCGAGAGTACACAGGTCTGCCGGGGGCCAATCGTGCCATGCGCTGGGCAACTCCCTGCACGGTCGTGTCTCTTCTCGTGCAATCTCGGCGGCGATACCCGCGTGGGCTCAGGAACCATGCCGCCCTGCTCACTGCCCGCCTGCCATGGCAGGGCCAGCCGCTCCCAGCAGTTGCCGTCGCCGCGCCAATCCCTCTTCGATGTTCGCTTCGAGCGTCTCCCAGCTGATCTCCCCGATGTGCTTGGCGTAGATCCGTCCCGCGTGATCGATGAAAAAGGTCTCTGGCACCCCATACACGCCATACTCGATGGCGATCTTGCTCCCCTGGTCCGGCACGTTCGGAAACGTCTGCCCTAAGCGTTGGATGAATGCCCGCGCATCCGCCTCCCGGTCCTGATAGTTGAGGCCGACTACCATCACCCCCTGGTCGCGGTACTGGCGCCAGGCTGCCTCCAGCCAGGGCGCCTCGTTCCAGCAGGCCGGGTAGCACCAGGAGGCCCACACATTCAGGACCACCACCTTGCCGCGCTGCTCGGTGAGGCGAAACGGTCCACCATCGAAGAGCGCGAGGGTGAATGGGGACGCCTCCTTGCCGATGAGGGGTGTGGGGATCTGACCAGGATCTCGCGTCAGCCCCCAGGCGAACAGGGCGAGTAGGCTCACGAGGGCGCCTCCGGCCGCCAGCAAGCGCCAGGGTTTCCTCAACCTGGATGGCTGCCCCTTGGCCGGCGGAGTCATGGCTGTGACCGTTTTCTCCGAACTAGAGGGCATGATCGACCCCCTGATGCACCAACTCCAGCATAACCATCACCCAGGCGATGGCGAGGCCGAGGGCCAAGTTGGCCGCATGCAACCAACGATTCGTCGCCTCCTTGGCCATATCCCCCCGACGGCCGGCCGCCCGATACCGCAGGGTCAGCAGTCCGGTCATCCCCACAACCCCCAGTACCAGCCCATGTTTGATACTCATCAGCACCGTGTATGTCCACCCGAAACCGATATGGTGCAAGGCCTCCAGATTCCAGAGGTATGGTGGCAGCGCGAAGGGGGTCGCCATGGCCATCTGTACGATCCCACTGAGGAGCTGGACTCCCAGCCATAGCCAGCTATATGCCAGCACTCTTCTGAGCGGCACCGTGGGATACACGGTTGCGACCGCCATGCCGCCCAGCCACAGCGCGAACCCGAGTAGATGCGCGAAGCGGCTGACAGCATCCACCAGCACGCGCGGCTGCCTGATCAGGTGCCAGCCCGCGAAGAGGGATTGCAAGGCATGGCTGCGGTATGGTTCGGG
>JBKOZB010000206.1:0-9732 GCA_046744225.1 Planctomycetota bacterium
GCTCGCTTCTGAAATCTTCGGATCGGGCCACCACGCAGGGACGGGGCCTTCCTACAATGGTTCCGGCGGTCGCTCGGGAGACAGAACGGTGGTACCGGGGGAGAGGAGAGAGGAAGCATCTTCGAGGGCAAATGCCCTTCGATTCCGGGGCCGTCCTCACGACAATCGCGACTCGTGGTTCCGGAGGGGAGAGTTCGCAGGGGCAGGGCATGAACAAAGACGTGCGGAGGCGGCTGGCGGGGATGATGGCCCTTGTCTACGCCGTGCAAGGGGCGTTCTGGCCCCTGCTGGCGGTGCACCTGAAGGACCTGGGCATCGACGGCCGGGCGCGCGGCTGGATCTTCGCCACGATGGCGCTCGGGTCGTTCGCCATGCCGCTGGGGGTGGGCCATCTCGTCGATCGGCTCATGGCGGCCGAGCGCTTCCTGGCCCTGGCCTACGCGCTGGGGACGGGCTTCCTCCTGGTCCTGGCCTGCGGCCTGACGACCCAGCCGGCGGTGCTCTTCGCGCTGTTTCTCGTCTATTGGCTGATCACCGCCCCGACCTACAGCATGAGTGCCGCGCTGGCTTTGCGGAATCTGGCCCGCCCCGGGCAGGAGTTCGGCAGGGTCCGGCTCTGGGGGACAGTGGGCTGGATGGTGGTCGGGTGGGTGGTCTCCGGCGTGATGGCGTGGTCGGGCACGGCGCGGAGAGGCAAAGGGGCTTACGAAGCCTTCTGGCTGGCGGCCGGGTTCTCGCTCCTGCTGGCGGGCTACGGCCTGACCCTGCCACACACGCCTCCCCTGGCGACGGGCGATCGGGACGCGTCGGGACTGCGGGAGGCGCTTGAGCTGGTCCGCCGGCCGCCGGTCGCGGTCTTCCTGCTGACAGCCTTCGGCGTCTGCCTGACCACGCCGTTTGTCTACCAGGTCATGCCGACCTACCTGGAATCGAGGGGGTTGCCTCGGGCCTGGGTCTCGACGGCGATGACCCTGGGGCAATGGCTCGAGATCGCCACCCTGGCCATCCTCCCCTGGCTGTTTCGCCGCTTCGATTTTAAGTGGACCCTGGCGTTGGGGATCGGGGCCTGGGTCGCGCGCTACAGCAGCCTGGCGCTCGACCCGCCGCTCGGCGTGGGGCTGGCGAGCATCCCGTTGCACGGCGTCGCCATTGCCTGCTTCTCTGTGGGAGGGCAGGTATACATGGACAGCCAGGCCCCCACGCACCGCCGCGCCAGCGCCCAGGCGCTCCTCGTGATGCTGACCTCGGGGATCGGGACGCTGCTGGGGAGCGTACTTGCCGGCGAGGTTGTCGATCGGTTCGCAGGAGATTATGTCAAGATCTTTCTGATCCCTTGTATGATTGATTTGATATTATTAATCTACTTTTGTGCGCGCTTCCGACCTCACGCCACCAACGCGGACTGGACCGAGGCGACTCGCACTCCGCACCCCTGGAAGGACGACGCCGTGCGGAGGGCGGTTACTCGCGTTGGCAATCTCGTGACGGAGTCGGCCGATGGATCCCGTTCAACCTGAATCTCGATGACCCGGAGGAACTCGCAGTGTTCGTCTGGGGGGACTGCTGCACAGCGCCCGCCACCGCCCCGCCTGAGCCCGCCTCGTCCAGTCAGAGATCGTCCGCCGACTTCTCTTGGGACGCCTGCTGCTGGATCTTCTTCGACCGCGACCGCCGTTTGACCGGAGCCTTGGGAGGCGGCGGGGGCGCCGCCGGTCTGGCGTCGTCGAACGCCTCGGCCGACTGCTCGAGCTGGCCGATCAGCAGGGTGAGGAAGTGGATCCGGGTCCCCTGGGTCTCCAAGAACTCATTGAAGAGGAAACCCCCTTCCGACAGGTCATCCTCGTTGTCGAGGATCTGGTCGGCCAAACCTTCGACCAGTACGTCGCGCCCGCGCTGAAGCACCTCGATCGCCGCGCGATACTTATTGAGCATGGTGTCAGGCATGGATGTCCTGGCCTCCGTGTCTCCGCTGAGGGATCATCCGGTCGCCAGAGACACCCACTCGGCCGGGTAAGTTCGCCTCCCAGCGCGAGGCCAGCCAGGCGGTCAGTCTCGCGTCGAGCCAGCGTCGATCCCCTCCCCAACGATTACGGCTGAAATAGCCGAGGTGACCTCCATAAGGGTTCAATTCCAATGCCAAACCGGGAGGAAACACGACGCGTCGGAAGGGCTCGGTCGGAATGAACGGGTCGTCTTCGGCATGGACGACGATCCCGGGCACCGGGATCTGGGGGATCAACGGCCCCGCGCTGGTGCGGTCGTAGTAGTCGGCCGCCCCCCGGAAGCCGTTCCTTGGCGCGGTGTAGAGATCGTCAAACTCGAAGAGCGAGCGGACCTCGGACAGGCCCACCGGCCCCAGATCGGGGAACGCGGCGTGGAGTCGGGCGACCTCGCCGCGGACGTTCCGGAGGAAGTTGCGGTCGTAGATCCGGTTCTCGCGGCGCTGGATCTGGCGGCAGCAGGCGGCCAGGTCGATCGGCGGATTGGCCGCCAGGACGCAGTCGAGGCTGGCGAGGGGCGTCACGGCGGCCTCCGCCGCCAGCTTCAACACGAGGTTCGCGCCGAGCGAGAAGCCGACCAGCGCGATCGGCGATCGGGGAGCATGCCGCACTAGCCACTCGACGACGGCACGCAGGTCTTCGGTCCGGCCGGCGTGGTAGAACCCCCGGGCGCTGCCGAACCCCGAGCCCGCACCGCGCAGGTTCATCCGGACCGCCCGGACCCCGAGCCCGACCAGCCGCGCCGCAACCCGGACGACGTACGGCGACCGCGCGCAGCCACCCAGGCCGTGGACCAGCAGCGCCGAGGGCGCCCCGGGCGTCCATTCCGGGGGCGTCGAAATGAGGACGCTGAGCCGGTCTCCCTTTTCCATGTCGATCTCGTGATAGGTGGAGCGGAGCGCAACGCGCGGCCCGGCAAGATATCGGGCTGCGATCGTCTGCAAGTGGCCGTTCCAGAGCCAGGGGTGTGGCTCGAACGGCGGGACGCTCGTGAGGGTCGGGTCGAGGCGTCGGGGTTCCAGCGCGGTCGTCATCGGCTTGGCGAGCGGTCGTCGTGTCCTGGTCGGTCCCTTCTTCCGATCTTCATCGTACCTAAACGGATGGTCAACGGGAAACCTTCCGGACACGATGATTCCCCGAATCACCAATGGAAAGGGCGCCGTCGGGTCCGACGGCGACGCCGTGGGGGCGGTCGAGCCGGGCGGAGGTCGCCGGGCCGCCGTCGCCGTGGCCGCCCGGCCGGCCCGTCCCGACCACGGTGCCGATAGTCGGCTCGGCTTGGGAAAGCAGGATCGTTCCCAGGGTCAGGATCAGGAGAGTCACGAGGCGCTCCCAGGTCAAATTCGAGTTGAGCCGTTTCGAGCAGGGCGACGATCACGTCGCCACGAGCTTACCCGAAGCCCGGCCCGTTCGAAGCCGCCTCTCCGGCTCACTGCGACGGGTCGGGGCCATCCCCGCCCCCTCTCATGCCAGGCGGTTGACACCGCAAGCCTTGCGTAGAACACCCGGAGTGACACGGGAGCGAGGGAAAATGCTGAGAAATCAACGGGCTTGATTTGGCTTTTCCGGTGAGCCGGCTATGATGTCGTGTCAGATCGGATCGCTCGCGTCCGAACTTCGCTTGTCGAAGGAGCTTGTCCCTCCATGGCGGACATCGTATTCATCAATCCTCGGTTCGAGGTGTCGTACTGGGGCATGGAGCACGCCTTGCCCTTGATGGGCAAGCGAGCCAACCTGCCCGTCGCCTGCCTGCCGCTCCTGGCGGCGCTGACACCGGCCGAGCACACGGTCACGCTGATGGACGAGAACGTCGAGGCGATCAATTTCGAGCGCTGCGCCCGAGCCGACATCGTGGGCATCACCGGCATGAGCGTGCAGCGGTTCCGCATGAAGGAGGTCCTGGCCGAGCTGAAGCGGCGCGGGGTGTTCACCGTGGTCGGCGGTCCGCTGGTGACCGTCCAGGAAGACTACTTCGAGGGCCTAGCCGACGTCATCTTCATCGGCGAGGCCGAGGAGACCTGGCCCCGCTTCCTCGACGAATGGAAGCAGGGTCTGCACCAGTACCGCTACGAGCAGGCCGAGAAGTCGGACATGACGAAGATGCCGACGCCCCGGTTCGACCTGCTCAAGTCGCGGCACTACGCCTTCGGCAGCGTGCAGTTCTCGCGCGGCTGCCCGTTCCAGTGCGAGTTCTGCGACATCATCGTAACGTTCGGACGCCGTCCCCGGATCAAGACCAGCGCCCAGATCCTCGCCGAGCTTGACGCGGTCCGCGCGCAAGGGATGCGGATCGTCTTCATCGTCGATGACAACCTGATCGGCAACAAGAAGGCGATCAAGGCTGTCCTCCGCGACGTGATTGCCTGGCAGGAAAAGAACGCCTATCCGCTGACCTTGTTCACCGAGGCGTCGATCGACCTAGCGGATGATGAGGAGCTGATGCGGCTGATGGTCGATGCCAACATTATCAGCGTCTTCATCGGCATCGAGAGCCCGAACGAGGCGTCGCTCCGCGAGACCAAGAAGTTCCAGAACGTCCGCGCGGGGGGGACGATCCTGGAGAAGGTCCAGCGCATCCAGGACCACGGCATCGAGGTCTGGTGCGGGATGATCATCGGCTTCGACAACGACGACGAGACGATTTTCGAAGCCCAGCGCCAGTTCATCCAGGACGCGCGGATCGCCTTCTCGATGACCGGGATGCTCTATGCGATCCCGAAGACGCCGCTCTACGCCCGGCTGGCCGAGGAAGGGCGGCTCGACCCGTCCGACCAGCCTGAATTCGGCACCAACGTCATCCCTCTCAAGATCGGCCGCGACGAGCTGCGCAACGGTTACATCAAGGTGATGAACGATCTGTACGAGTGCGAGCCCTACTTCGAGCGGCTCGAAGCGCTCTTCATCCACGGGGACCTGAAGGTCGGCCGGGGGCGGGCGCGGTGGTGGCGCAAGCACCCCTGGGAGCGGATCAAGTACGAGTCGATGTGGCTGGCCCAGGCCATCGGACTCTTCGCCCGCATGATGCGCGACATCCCTGAAGTCTACCTCCGCCGCGAGTACCGCAAGCGGCTCTGGCGCTTCCTCAAACATCGCCGCAACCCTGGCTCGATCCTGATCTACGTCATCCACATGGCCCAGCATTACCATGCGCACACCATGGCCAAGCAGATGGCCTCCGGGCGGACCCGGGTCTATAACTCGTACTGAGCCGCCGCGCGCTCTTTGTTTCCGGCCCCGTTTTCTTACAATGGGGTGATCGAACCACGTCCCCGGAGCGCGAGCGATCCTGATGGGCATTATCGAGGCGGAGGGTCTGACCAAGACCTACCGCGTCTTTCAGAAGAAAGAGGGCCTGCTGGGGGCCCTCCGCGGGCTTTACCGCCGCGAATACAAGGAAGTCAAGGCCGTTGACCACGTCAGCTTCTCGATCGAGCCGGGCGAGATGGTCGCCTTCCTCGGGCCGAACGGGGCGGGCAAGACGACGACGCTCAAGATGCTCTCGGGCCTGATCTATCCGACGGGCGGCCGGGCCCGCGTCCTCGGCTTCGTCCCCGCACAGCGGGCCGACGCCTTCCGCCGCCGGTTCGCGCTGGTTATGGGGCAGAAGAACCAGCTTTGGTGGGACCTCCCCGCCGCCGACAGCTTCCAGCTCCACCGCGAGATCTATTCCATCCCCCCGGCCGAGTTCCACCGGACCCTGACCGAGCTGACCGAACTGCTCGGCGTCGAGACGCTCACCCGGCAGGCGGTCCGCGAGCTCTCGCTCGGCGAGCGGATGAAGATGGAACTGATCGCCGCGCTTTTGCACCAGCCCCAACTGCTCCTGCTCGACGAACCGACAATCGGGTTGGACGTCGTGGCGCAGGTGGCGATTCAGAAGTGCCTGCGCGACTACCACGCCCGACGCGGGGTGACGATGCTCCTGACCAGCCACTACATGCGCGACGTCGAGGCGCTCTGCTCGCGCGTGCTGGTCATCACCCATGGCACGCTCGTCTACGACGGCCCTCTCGCCGGGATCACCAAGCGGTTCGGCCAGTCGAAGCTGGTCCGGCTCCAGTTCGCCGACGGCCAGCCGCCCGACGACCTCGAACGGTTCGGCGAGGTGACCCGGATCGAGGGGCCGTCGGCCGACCTGAAGGTCGAGCGGAGCCGGGTGGCCGAGATCCTGGGCACGATCCTCGACCGGTACGCCGTGGCTGACGTCAGCGTGCAGGACCCGCCACTCGAACAGACCATCGCCCGGGTCTTCGAGGAGGGCCGCAAGACCCATGACGCCGCCTGACGCCCTCGCCGACGCCCCTCCGTGGACCGAGACCGGCGAGCCACCCCGGCCGCACCGCCCCGCGCGGGGGCCGGACGCAACCGTCCGCAAGTATTACAAGATCTTCCGCGCCTCGCTTGTCGAGCGCATGGCCTACCGCGGCGACTTCCTCCTCGGCACCCTCCTGCGGTTCCTGCCGATGGTCACGACCATCCTGCTCTGGCAGGCGATCTACGCTGGGTCGGGGCAGTCAAAGCTGGCCGATTTTAGCTACCGCGAGATGATCGCCTACCTCCTGCTGACGAACATCAGCCGGATGTTCTCGAGCATGCCGGGCCTGGCCGGGGGGATCGCCCGCGACATCCGCGAGGGGACGCTCAAGCGCTACATGATCCAGCCGGTGGATATGATCGGCTATCTCCTCGCCTACCGCGTGGCGCACAAGGTGGCGTACATTGCCACGTCGTTCATCCCCTATGCGATCCTGTTCTTCCTCTGTCGGAACTTCTTCGACGGCCTGCCCGACCCGCTGACGCTTTTGGCCTACGCCGTCTCGCTCGTCCTTTCGTTCCTGGTCGGCTTCTTCTTCGAGACGAGCGTCGGGATGGTCGGCTTCTGGTTCCTGGAGGTGACGTCGCTGCTCTACATCGTGATGACGCTCAACTTCTTCATCTCGGGGCAGATGCTGCCGCTCGACCTGTTGCCCGAGCCCTGGTCGGGCCTGCTCAAGGCGCTGCCGTTCCAGTACATGGCCTATTTTCCGGCGGTGGTCTTCCTGAAGAAAGTGCGGAGGACAGAGCTGGCGCTCCACCTGCTCGGCGAATTGCTCTGGACGATCGTGTTCTTGCTGCTGGCGCGGGGGCTTTACCGCCTCGGCCTGCGCCGGTATAGCGCGTACGGAGGATGACCGCGGCCATGAACACGATCGTACGCCATCTCCGCCTGCTCGGATCTCTGGCCCGTTTCACGCTGAGCCGCGAGATGGCCTTCCGGGGCAACTTCCTGGTCAAGATCTCGGTCGAGGTCCTCTGGCTGGCCATCTTGCTCGCGTTCTACCGCACGGTCTTCATGCGGACGAAGATGGTCGCCGGCTGGCCCGAGCCGCAGTACCTCTTCTTCGTCGGCTGCTTCTTCGCCCTGAACGGCCTGATCGAGACGTTCTTCCTGGAGAACTGCAACGACTTCGCCGAGCTGGTCCGCACCGGTGACCTCGATTTCCTGCTGGTCAAGCCGATCGACGAGCAGTTCCTGATCACCTGCCGCCGAATCGACTGGGGCACGGGTCCGAACGTCCTGATGGGCGCGGCGGTGATGGGGATCGCGCTCTGGCAGATGGGCTGGCACTTCGACCCGCTCCGCGTCCTCGCCTTCCTGGTGACGTTCGCCTGCGGGACGGCGATCGCCTACAGCTTCATGGTCGCCCTGACGGCGGTCTCGGTCTGGATGGTGCGCAACCAGAGCCTGATGGAGATGTGGTGGCTCTTCAACAGCCTGGCGCGCTACCCCCGTGAGATCTTCCGCGGGACTTGGGCCGAGCCGCTGGGATGGGTCTTCACATTTGTGTTACCGTTCATGCTGGTCGCCAACGTCCCGGCCAACACGATGGTCCGCGTCCTCGACCCCCCAATGATCGCCTTCACCTTGGTGGTGACCGCCATCATGGTCTGGCTCAGCCGGCGGTTCTTCCAGCACGCCCTCCGCTCCTACCGCAGCGCCAGCTCGTAGGACCGGCTGCACGAGTTTCGCGGAGCCATCCTTGTCAGCGGGTCGATCATTGCGGTAAACTGGCTAATCTTGTCGGTGCGCCGGGCGCACCCTGCAGACGAATGTGCCCGAGGCGACGTGCCGGTTTCCGATGCGTGAACCCGCCTCGTGAGGAAGGTCAGGTTGATTCGATGGCGAAGAAAGAGGCCCCAGCCCCGACCGAAACCAGGCCGCCGGCCGATCCCCGGCTCAAAGTGCTGAAGAAGTTTCAAGGCAAGTTCCTACCCAAGGGCGTGCTCCGCGACCGCCACAAGGCGATCATGGACCGCTGGAACTCGGGCGACGACCACGGCGGCGTGACCGTCGAAGAGCTGAAGGCCCTCCTCGACGACTGGCGCGGCACCCGCGAGAAGCCCCCGCGTCTGCCCAAGGCTTGAGGGCCGATCTCTGTCGGAAGAAATCGCTCGGTTCATCATCAAAGAGCCTGCGCGGTGAGGGATAGTTACGAGAATAATACCGCGGCCCAGGTATCGGACGTGCCACGGCGAGTTTGTTCAGACCGAGACGTGATCAGGGAAGCCGGAGGTAATCCCAGACCGTCCCCGAGGCCCCGCGTAGGTCGAGCGCCTCGACGAGATCGGCGTGGCGCCCGCCGGCCAGGCCGTCGGCCAGGAGTGCCGTGCCCTGCGCGGCTTGCTTGACCCAGGCGCCGGCGAGCGAGGGGAGAGGGATCAGCGCGCCGAGCCATCGCAATGCCTCGGCCGCCAGGTCGGCGATCTCGGGGCGGTCGACCGAGCCGCCGGAAAGGTAGATCCGGTCGAATGGCGTGACCGCCTTCAGACCCGGGACGTGCTTGGTCAGCAACTCGCGGAATGCGGCTGGTCCGTCCGGGCCGAGGTCGAGCAGGCCGACGCGGAACAGGTCGTCCTTCAAGAGAGGCGAGCACCAGTAGGCGACCTCGCCGTCCCAGCAGTCCCCCGAGCGCACGCCGATTGGCCCGCGCGTGCCGGCCGAGGCATCGTCACGCCAAGGGAGGCGCGGCCGAGTGTTTGGGACCGCGCTGCGACCGCGTGCACGGTCCTGAATCATAACAGCCCCGACGACGACCGCAACCTCCACCCCATACCCTCCCCCGCGGCAAATTGTTAAGCAATTGGAAAAAGAAAGGTTGTCGCTCCTACTCTTAACTGCTTCAATAACGCGACTGGCACGGGAGCCGTGCCGAGCTCGACGACCGCGGGTGGTCGTCCGTCCATCCTTTCTATCCCATTGGGAGATCGGCGATGCGCAAGATGTTTCCGCTGCTGGGCGTGGCCGTGATCATCTCGGGCCTGGCCTGGGCCGCCGAGGAGAAAACGATCGTCGGGGAGGCCGTGTGCGCCAAGTGCGCCCTTGGAGAGACCAAGACGTGCCAGAACACGATCACGACCGATGAGGAGGGCAAGAAGGTCACGTACTACCTGACGCACAACCAGTTCTCCAAGAAGGCTCATGCCTCGCTCGGCATCTGCAAAGCGCAGCAGGGCGCCGGGCCGAAGGTCAAGGCCACGGGCGAGGTGTCGGAGAAGAACGGCAAGATGATCCTCACCCCGACCAAGCCGCTCGTGAAGGTCGACTGATGATCACCGATTTTCGCGGCCCGAAACCTACCTACAATCCGGGCACGCCGACCCCGGTTCTTCCGCGAAATACCGCCGCTTCTTGTTGGTAGGTTTCTCGGCCCGGATGGCATCGCTGGCCCCCCAAGAATCGAGGGGCTCGACA
>JBKOZB010000076.1:0-5654 GCA_046744225.1 Planctomycetota bacterium
TTCGACGACCTGGCCGCGCTGCCCGAGTCGGCCCAGGTCCGCGACGTCTCGCGGTTCAACGCCAAGCGCCCGGGTGACGGCGTGGCGCTCGAAGCACTGCTTGAGAAGGCCCGCCCCCGCGCCGGGGCCAATTACCTGACCCTTCACGCCGACAAGGACGACTTCCACGTCTCGATCCCGCTCCAGGCGGTCTGCGCCGAGGGGATTGTCGTCTACCGGCTCGGCGCCGGGGGGCTCGGGCCGGAGCACGGCGGGCCGATCCGCTTCCTAATCCACGACCCGGCCGCCTGCCACACCGACGAGCTGGACGACTGCGCCAACGTCAAGTACCTGAGCCGGATCGAGCTGACCGTCCGCCGCGGCCGCGACACCCGACCCGCTGACGAGACCGCCCACTCCGCGTTGCACACGAGGCAGCAAGGATAATGACAAATGACAAATGCAAAATAGAAAATGATAAATAATAAATGAAAGTTATTTATCATTTTCTATTTTGCATTTGTCAATCCGAAAAGTGCCGGCTCACGACCACCACCCGAGCAGCTCTCCGAGCTTCCAGGTCAGGACGGTGATCGTGACGGCGCCCGAGGCGAAGGCGGCGACGACGACGCCTGCGGTGGCGATCTCGCGGACGGTCTTGAGGCGGGGCTCCTCGGGGTTGCCGACGGCGCGCGCCAGGGTGTCGATGGCGCTGTGGGTCAGCTCGGAGAGGAGGACGAGACAGGCGGCGATCACGAGCAGGCACCAGCCCCAGATGTTAACGCCCAGGAGCGCGGCGGTCAGGGCGATCAGGGTGCCGCGGTAGGCGTGGGCGAAGAAGCTGGAATCGCCCCGGATCGCGTGCTTCAGGCCGCGCAGGCCGGCGGCGAACTTCTCGCGCGAGTTGCGCCGGCCGGCGCGCGCGCTCCAGGGCGGGGGCGCGTCGAGCGCGACGGAGGTCGCGTCCAAGTCGGGGACCGTCCGCAGTCCGCGGGGATGGAGAGACTCGGGCTCGGTGGTTTCGTCCTGCATGGGGATTCCCTCTTCGTCGCGGCGATACGGGTCCGGGCGCGGGGCAAGCGGACGCGTCGGGGTCATTGCGTCGGCGCGTAGCGCGAGTCGAACTGGCTCACGCCCAGGCCCGATCCGAGCCGGATGTTCGGGCTGATTCGGGGCGAGATCTGGAACGAAAACATGTAGCTGTTCCGCTGTGGGTCCACGACCAGGCCGAGCGAGATCAGGTAGTCGGCCCCGATCCGGGTCAGCGTGAACATCGACGCCAGCGGGATCCGGTTGCCGAAGTCGTACGAGTTGGCGAACGACCCGTACCACTTCGGGCTCAGCCAGTAGCTCAGGCTCGTGTTCAGGGCCGAGGTGGTGATCGGCCCGGAGTTGAGGACCGTGTAGCCGATGTAGACGTTCCCGCGCGGCGGGCGGCTGATCGAGATGCCCGACGTGACGACGTTGAGCCCGAACGGGTAGAACTGCTGGGTGGGGTTCGCCTTAAGCGTGGGCTGGCCACCGATGGTGAAGAACTCGAACCAGCCGTAAGAGACGATGCTCGTCCGGTCGCCGATGAACCACTGCCAGTTGTACATGTTCTGGCCGAAGCTCTTGCCGAAGTTGTCGCGCGTGGCGTACGGGAAGTAGGTGCTCGTCAGGTCGAGCTGCATGTAGTCGATGATCCGCCGCCGGCCTTCCGGCCCGCGCTTGGTCTGGAGCCGCGAGTGGATATTCATTTGCAGGGCATTCAACGAGCCCTGGATGTCGGTCGTGCCGGTGATCGGCGAGATCATGCGGCGGAGGATCAGGTGGCGCGGGTCGTACTGGGGCGGCAGGACGCCCCCGACGTACTGCGTCATCGCGAAGTAGCGCCGGACCTGCTCGTACGCGTTGTCGTCCAGGTCGTCCTGGACACCGATCTGGTTGAGCTTCATGTTCGACCAGGAATCGCGGTAGTCGACCTCGAAGTTGACCTTGTGGTTCAGGCCGTGGACATTGAACAGCTCGCTCTCGACGCCCGGGAACGCCTTCCAGATCATGAAGTCGGCGCGGGCCCCCGCGCCGCCCCAGGCGCGGCCTTCATCCCGGCCGTTGATCTGGTTCGTCCAGCCGACGAGTTGTCCTTGCACATATGGCGTGATCCGGATGAACCCGAGCTTCAGCGGCATGTCGATCTCGTGGTTCGTGTAGAACCGCCCGGCGCGGAGCGTCCCGCGCGTGTTCGAGATCGGGTCGTACGGGATGAAGGCGAACACGTTCGGGTTGTTCACCTCGTTCGCCGTGTGCGTGGCGGCGTAGTCGGCGCCCGAGTGCTGGAAGTAGGTGAACCAGTTGGCCAAAGGCGAGTCGCCCAGGCGGTAGTAGTCGAGCCGGGGGAGCCACTGCGACTCGGTCTGCCAGGTCATCAGGTTCGCTTCGGTCCAGAGGCTCCAGGCCCAGTTCTCCTTCTGGCGGATCATGTAGGCGAGCGTCTCCTGGTCGAGCCCGGTCTCGAAGAGGCGCTTGTAGTATTCTTCGAGGAAGTAGCGGTCGGAGTAGAAACCCGCCTCGAGCTGGAGGCGGAAGTCCTCATAGGGATCGGGGTCGGGCCCGAGCAGCGACTGCATGTGCCGGAAGTTGATCCGTCCCCGGAACTTCTGGAACGACGGCGTGTCGGAGCGCTGAAAGCCCTTTTTCCCCGCCGCGGGGTTGTTGGTGATGATAGCCGGGCCCGACCCGAGCACGTCGTTGCCGCGGTCCCGAAGGCCCCAGATGTCGAAGTAGCCGAAGTAGCCGTCGGGCCCGACGTTGCTCGGCCCGCGCCGATTGCGGCGGTACGGGTCGGTCAGGTCGCCGATGATGTCCTTGCCGAACCAGCCCAGCTCGCTGCCGCCGGCCAGTCCGCGGGCGGTCAGCTCGTCCACGTCGATGTTCCAGGCGTCGATCCACTGCGGCCGCTGGATGCCGAGGAGCCGGAACCCGTTCAGGTCGAGGAGGAACTGTTGCCCGAAGTAGTTGTTCGTGCGGAAGATGAACGACCGGACGGGCGGCTCGAGATCGTCGGCGTTGGCGACGAAGCGGGGATAATAGAAGACCGGGACCGGGCCGAGGAAGAAGAGGTTCTGCTTGGCGTCGATCCGCCAGGTCGTGTCGGGCGGCGTTTTCGGGTCGCGCGGGTCGCCGACCGACTGCCCCGTGTTCGGGTTGGTCTTCGTGCTATAGACCTTCGTGATATCGACCGCACGGCTGGTGAAGCGGTAGCCGGGCTTGGGGAACCGGCTGCCGGTCCCCATAATGTGGTCGGCGCGGATCTCCTCGAATCCGAGGTGATACTTTCCGTCCGGACCGGGGACGAGCGGCCGGTACTGGTCGATCCGCGGCCCGAAGACCCGCGTCGGCGCGATCAGGCCGGGGGCGAACATGTCGATCTCGGCATCGAGTCCGATGAACCGGCCGGTGCGCAGGTCGTAGAACGCCCGCTTGGCGCGGAACGTCTTCTGGTCGGCGCTGCCCGCGATCTTGCGCTCGTCTTGGCGGACGATGACGTTCCCTTCGAGGTAGACCTCCAGCGGCTGCCCGGCGTTCTCGACCACCTCTTGGTTGGGGCCGAACGTCGCGGTTTTCCCCTTGGGATCGATCCGGCGCCAGATGATCGCACTATCGGCCTCGATATCGATGATGCCGAACTGGGGCGCCTCGGAATAGATTTGGACGCCGCCCCGGATGATAAAGGTCTGCACGCCATCGACGGTCTTGAGCGACTGGAACGTGAAATCAGGCCCGCTTCGGGGGAAAATGCGCGTGACCCGCTGCGTTCCAGGCACAATCGGGAGGAGCATTGGGGCGGGGTTCGGGCTCGCTCCCCCCGGCGCCGTGGGGGCGGTCAACGGCGGGGCCGGCCGTCCGTCCGGGCCGGGCAGCGGTTGTAAATCCGTTCCCGGTCCCGGCATCGGCGGCAGGTCGCTGTCGGATGATTCCGCCTCGTCTGAGAGGTTGGGGACGACCGGCGCGCTTTCTGCCGTCGGCGACTCGATCGGCGGCGGCAATTCCTCCGCGCGCCCGCCGATGTCATCGGCGACCTCGTACTGGGTGCGCACGAGTGCCCGATCGACCGGCGCCTTCACTTCCTTGTCGGTTGGCCTCGCGATCGGCGGCGGCGCGATCGGCGGGACCGATGCGACCGGCGGGGCCGCGGGCTCCGCGCCCGCCTCGTCGCTCGGGACGACGACCGGAGGAGGCGCCGCGGCGACCGGAGCCGCCGGGGTCGGCCGAGGCGGAGGGGCGGGAGCGGGAACGATCTCGGGGGTGGCGCGGGGAGGGGCCGGAGTTGGCGTCAGCGCGCGGTCGAGGAGCGGCAGACCCTTGGGCGGGCCGGGCAGCGGGATCAGGCCCTTGGCCTCGTAGGACATGAGCCGGACCTCGCGGTCGGTCAGGAAATCGTCCCGCAACGAGCGCTGGGACGGACCCGATTGCCCGGTCTTTCGGACCGACCCCTCGGCGTAGACTTCGAGCTTGTATGTCGTTCCGTTCTTCTTGTTCACCGGCACGATCTGGATGACGGCCTGTTCGGCACGGAGCCCTTCGACCCCTTGGAGGATCGCGGCCTGGCCCGAGAGGATCACCCATTGCTCGTCGCCCGAACGCCAGACCTGGACCCGTTGCGCGGTCAGGCTGATCGGGTCCGCCGGGCGGACCGCGACCGGGGCGTCGGGGTCGGGTTCGGAGCCGGGACCGGCGGCCTCCTGGGCCCGCAGCGGGTCCGACGCGATCGCGACCATCGCGACGAGGATGCACCAAAACCGCGCGCGACGCGGCGCGCGGCCGATGGTCTGGTCGTGCCCCCGCACGGTTCCTCCCAAGGGTTCGACCTCCCGAGGGGCCAGCCTTCCCTGGCCGAGCCCCGGACCGCCCGTCAACACAACAAGTCACGCCGCATTTCGTCCCGGCCGGCGGAAGCGGGATTCCAATCGGAGCCACTCGGTGAGCGTCGTGAATCACAAGACATGCGCGTGACGGGTCAATCGGCGGGCAACTTAGCCTCTCCGGGCAAGAGCGTCAACCCGAGAACGCAGCGAATGACGGAAGATCGCGAATGACAAATGACGAATGGCCGCACCTTCTTTGTCATTTGCCATCGGCGATCTTCCATCTGCCATGCTTCACGAGAGCTCGTGCCGCGGCTTGGGTTCCTTGAACTGGCGGAGGAGCGAGGGGTTGAGACCGTAGCTAAGGCTCAGGAGCTTGACCGGGTGGAGGGTGCGCTTGGAGACCCCCTGCTCCATCTGCATTCGGCAGGCGCTGCACTCGGTGGCACCGATCTCGATGTCGTCATCGCGGAGGCGGCGCAACAGGGCGCGGCCGGCGCGAAGGGAGGTGCGGAAGTTGTCGCGCGCCAGGCCGAACGTGCCGGCCATGCCCGAGCAGCCGCGGTCGATGAACTCGACATCGAGCTCGGGGATGCCACGGATCAGGTCGAGCCCCGGCGTCCCGACGTCGAGGGCCCGGAGGTGGCAGGGCTGGTGGTAGCCGACCCGGGCGCGGAGCGGATGCCGCGGCCGGGGAAGCTGGCCGCGCGCGTTCAGGCCGGCGAGGTACTGGCCCAGGTCCATCGTGCTCTGCGCGACCAGCTCGGCGTCGAGGTCATCGGTCAGCTTCAGGTATTCCTGGCGGATCATCAAGGCGGCGGTGGGCTC